>CAMJHI010000175.1 GCA_946405475.1 uncultured Clostridia bacterium | reverse complement strand
TCAGCGGCAGCCCGGTCTGCGTGACCAGCTCCTCCGGGGTGAGGATGGGGCAGTCGCGAAAGTTCGGCAGCAGGATCACGTTTTCAAAGCCGAGGCGGTTGAGCGCCGCCTTGAGCTGATCGCCCTCTACATAAATCTTGTCCAGCCCGGTGAAGGCACGGCGCAGGGATTCGTCTTTTTTCAGCCAGTCCGCCAGCCAGCCGCCGATGGCCACATAATGCAGCCGGCGCTTTTTGCCGCGGTTGAGCGCGACGAACAGGCGGGGGAACAGCTTCACGCCGTTGCGCCCGGGCAGCATGAGAATGTTTTCGCACCGGTTGACAAGCCTGCGGCAGCCCAGCAGGGTCGCGGCAGGGTGCTTTTGCCAGCCGTGCGTATCCAGAACGGCGACCTGATCCTCGCCGTATTCTTTTTTCAGGGCGTTCCAGACCGCCAGACTTTTGTCGGTCTGTCCGTTCATCAGCTCTTTGCCGAACCCGAAGTGCGCGCAAATGCCGACCTTAACCATGAACGTCATCTCTCTCTTTTTCGATCACCGCCTGCGCGGCGGCTCATACGGCTTCATTATACAAAAACCGACGCCTTTTGTCAAACCGAAAGCGCGTGTATTTTTTGGTTTGTTCGGGCGCCGATTTTTCTGTGTCCGAAAAATCGTACCGGTCGTTTTTTCCGCGCAACAATTTTCAAAAAAGACTTTACAGAACCGAACAAATGTGCTACCATACGAACAGAACAAATGTTTGGTGGTGAAAACCGTGCCGGAACGCGTCATTCTGCATTGCGATCTGAATAACTTTTTTGCGTCCGTCGAATGCCTCGGGCGGGAGGACTTAAAGGGAAAGCCCGTGGCCGTGGGCGGCAGCGTGGAACAGCGGCACGGCATCATTCTGGCCAAAAACGAGGCCGCCAAACGGTACGGGGTCAAAACGGCGGAGGCGATCTGGCAGGCGGTGCAGAAGTGCCCGGCGCTGATCGTGCTGCCGCCGCATTACGAAAAATACACGCATTATTCCCGCCTGGCGCGCGGCATTTATGAACAGTATACCGATCAGATCGAGCCGTTCGGCATCGACGAATGCTGGCTGGACGTGACCGGCAGCACGAAGCTCTTCGGCACAGGTGAAGAGATCGCGCATCAGATCCGGCAGACTGTCAAAGCGCAGACGGGGCTGACCATTTCGGTGGGCGTGAGCTTCAACAAAATTTTCGCCAAGCTCGGCAGCGATTTCAAAAAGCCCGACGCCGTGACCGTGTTCCGGCGGGAGGATATGGAGCGGCTGATCTGGCCGCTGGCGGCGCAGGAAATGCTCGGCGTGGGGTCGTCGACCCTGCGAAGCCTGCACCGCGTCGGCGTCTACACCATCGGCGACATCGCCAAAACCGATCCGCACACCCTGCGTCTGGTGCTGGGCAAGGGCGGTGAAACGCTCTGGCGCTTTGCCAACGGGCTCGATCTGTCGCCCGTGAGCGTTTCGGGCGAGGTGCCCGTGCCCAAAAGCATCGGGCGCAGCACCACCACGCCGCGGGATATGCGCACGGCGGAGGATATCGCCTTAACGCTGCTGTGGCTGAGCGAGCGCGTGTCGCACGAGCTGCGGGAAAATCACGCGCTGGCCACGGTCGTGCAGGTGCATCTGAGGGACAACGCTCTGAATGTGACCGAGCATCAGCGCCGGTTGACCCAGCCGGTTCGGCTGGCGGAGCTGCTGCGCAAGACCGGGTATGAGCTGATCATGGAGGCGTGGGACGGCGTGACGCCCCTGCGCTCGCTGGGCATCCGCGCCGCCGAGCTGGTGCATGAGGATGAGAGCATCCAGCTTTGCTTCGGCTGCGATTATGAGCAGCTCGAACGCATGGAGCGGCTGGAATGCGGCGTGGAGCGCCTGAAAGAAAAATATGGCCGGGACGCCGTTCTGCGCTGCCGCCAGCTGGCGGGCAGCAAGCCGGCGTCGCACCCCGCTTTCCGAAAAATCGTATAAATCAAACGGCAGCGCCGCTCAGACCGATCGGTGCTGCCGTTATTTTGTTCTGTCAAAAAACGCTGTGACCGGCGGCGCGTCAGCCAATCGCTTCCAGGCGCAGCCGCGTTGTTTCGGCGGGTCGGATCGAAAACACGAGGAAGCCGTTTTCGGCCTTCACAAAGGTGAGCCCGTCCGTTCCGGTGAGCTGACCGTTCGGGTCGATCACACGGCCGTTGAGCTTCACGGTCTGCCCCTCGGCAAACGGCAGGCAGAGCTGAGACGTCGCCGCCTTCGGCAAGGTCGCGTCGAGCGTGAAGCCGCTGTCGGTTTTGGTCTCGGTCACGTCGATCGGCCCTTTGACGGAGGGAACGACGCAGCGAACCGTGTCGGGTCCTGTCAGCTGCGGCCGGATGATATATTCCTCATAACCGGCCTTCACCGGCCGAATTCCCGCGAAATACTTGCTCATGATCACCAGCGGTCCGCCCGACCAGGCGTGGTTCATGGTGCCGTCGAGCTTGGTCCAGCCCTCCCAGAGCGTGGAATAATCCTCCGTGATCATCGCGTCATAGCGCTCCAGCATCCGGCTTTCGGCCACGTCGTACCTCCCCATGCGGCAAAGGGCCTCCAGCACGTAAAACTCCATATAAGGGCTGGCGTTTTTCGTTTTGGTCAGCACGTCCGTGATCCCGTCGTACTGTTCTTCTTCGGCCAGCCCGGAAACGACGGCGAGCGCGTTCGCCCGATCGTCCGGGGCGATCATATCGCAGCTTTTGAACCCGTTTTTCGTCCAGAGCGACGCATAGCCGGTTTTGATCTCGCTCATTCTGTCCGCCAGCGCCCCGGCATCTTGGCCGAGCACCTCCGCCATGCGGCAGAGCGTGGACAGCGCGTAGTAATACCACGCGTTTTCCATGGCGGTCACATCGGCAAAGCTGCCCCAGTCCATCCAGTCCCACGAGCCGGCGCGGTGGTTGACCAGATGATCGTCGCCGATCGTCCAGAGCTCAACGTAGCGGACGGCGGCGTCGTAGACGTGCTCCAGAAAATCCCGGTCGCCCGTGTAAAGATAATACGTCCAGAAGCCGCAGATCCCCGCAAGCTGCTGCACGGGCAGTTCAAAATAATCCTGACTAATCGGCACAACAGTCTGCAAAACGTTTGTGCTGCCGTCAATGTGCCCCAGCATGGAGGCGACGCCCTTTTGGTACAGCAGATAAGCGTCGGCGTCCAGCGCGTACATCGACATGGCCATTTCGTTGGTCACGTCGCCCCACCACTGCGCCCGTTCCCGATCCGGGCAGTCCATGAAGTTGTCGCGCATGGTCACGTAGAGTGTGCGGAGCGATTTTTGCCAGAGCGTGTTCAGCTTTTCATTCTTGCATTCAAACAGCCCGGCAAACGCCGTGTCGTAGCCGGTTTCGCGGTATTTCAGCTCCAGAATTTTCACGCCCGCCGGGAACTCATAAGTGATGTGCTCGCCGTTGAACCAGCCGAGCGCCTCAAATTCCTGCTTGCCGTCCTTGGTGACGTAGGTGTCGCTCACCGCGCCCAGCCAGGTGTTCTCGGTCAGCATCCGGATCTTTTTTCCGGCTTTGGCTTCGATTTTGAAATACGGCGTGCACTGCGCGTTGTAGGGGATATCCAGCGTGATCGTTTTTTTGAACGGCAGGATGCGCCCGCGATAAGCGGCCGAATTTTCATAATCCTTCAGTCCGTAATCCTTCAGCAGCGGAATGCCGCGCGGATAGAGCTTGCCCCACGGGGCGCAGCCGCCCGTGCCGTTTTCCGCAGCGTTTTGCCATGCGCTGTCGTCAAAATCGGGCGCGAGCCAGTCGCCGGGCTCCTGCCTTGCGTCATAATAAATGTTGGATTCCGGCAGCCGATAATTGGGCTGCGACAGCCCCGTATCTTTGCCGTAGGCCGGGTGGCGGCACACCTTCCAGCTTTGATCGGAAACGATATTCCCCGCCTCGAACAGGAACCCCGCCTTGCCGCTGTCGGTGTTGGAATAGCTCGTGTCCTTGCCCCAATACCACACCAGCGCGGCGATGACGTTTTTTTCGGGCTTCAGATAAGGCGCGATGTCGACGGAATCGTAATAGCTGTCGTGCGCCGTCGGCCCGCGTTTGACGCTGCCCTCAAAAACGACCGTTTTCCCGTTGATGTACAGCCAGTATCGGGAATCGGCGGAAAGAAACGCCGTGAGCGTTTCCGGCACTTCGGTCAGCTCAACGGTTTTTCTCAGGCACATCCACACGTTTTCCTCGCTGCCGTCGGAGGAATCCCAGATGAATTCGGCCGTCCAGTCGGTTTTCGGCGTCGTGTCGAGCTGCCGGTAGGGCACGGCCGTATCGGGCAGCTCGTAGGTGTTTTTGAAATACGGTTCCTCTTTTTTGCCGCTGAACAGAGCGGTGATGAAGGCGACGACCGCCAGAAAAAATGAAAGGATTCGGTTCATTTCATATGCACCTCATTCGTTGATTTTTCAGTGGAACGGCCAAAGCGGGCTGATCGGGAAGGCCAGAAGGATCCCCAGCGGCAGGGCGATCAGGCTTTGCTTCGGGCTTCGGTAAAGGCAGGCCGCGGCCCCGACGAACACCAACAGATAAAGGAGCCCCCTCAGGCCGATGTAAAAAAAGCCGATCGAAAAACAGGCAACGGCAAAGACCGCCATGATCCCGCTGTTCAGCAGCAGCGCCGCAGCGCCCGAGCCCCGGGCATACCAGCACAGCACGGCGAAGAGCGGCGACAGGGCGGTGATCCCGTACCAGATCATCATGTACGACGTCGGATCGAACCCGCTGAACCGGATCGTGTACAGGTGATAAGCCGCGCACATGCCCGCCAGAAACACAAACACGTTTCCGGCGGCCCGCAGCGCGGATCTGCTGAAAACAGCGATCCCCAGCGCAAGCAGCATCCAGACGGCGACGTCGGAAAAGAAATTGCCCAGATCGAGCGCCTCAAGCCATCTTTGCCAGCGAACGGATGAGTCGAGCGCGAGCCCGTCCAGCCATTTGGCAAAAAAACCGAGCGCGGCGCCGGAACCGAAAGAAATCGCGGCATGAAGGACCGTGCTCTTTTTCGTCTGCGGCTGCGGCGCCCGGATCGTTTTCAG
>CAMJHI010000174.1 GCA_946405475.1 uncultured Clostridia bacterium | reverse complement strand
ATGACCTCGGTGGGCGGTTCCACGTAGCGTTCCCCTTTTTTCGCGCAGGCCGCCAGCGTAAAAACCGTTGCGGCAAAGAGAACGAGTGCGATCATCTTTTTCATTTGGTTCTTCCTTCCTTTTCCTTTTTATCACAACACACGAACCGTGTGCGATGAACCAATCAAACCCCGCCGTTCACTGCCCCCAGAAGCGGCGATCCAGACTGCGGAAGCCGATGGCGCGGGAAATGTGCGGCGCCTCGATGCGCCCGCTGCCGTCAAGGTCGGCCACGGTGCGCGCCACGCGCAAAATCTTATCGTAAGCGCGGGCGGAAAGACCGAGCCGCTCAAACGCGCTGCGCAGCAGAGCAGCCGCCTCGTTGCTCATGGCGCAGAACTGCTGGGTCAGCTTGGGGGTCATTTGCGCGTTGCATTTCACGCCCGTGCCCTCGAGCCGTTCAAGCTGAATCTGCCGGGCGCGGTTGACCCGGGCGCGGATCTGGGCGGAGGTTTCGGTCTGCGCGGCCGGGCCGCTCAATTCCTCATAGTTCACGGGCGGCACTTCAATGTGGATATCCAGCCGGTCCAGCAGCGGACCGGACACGCGGTTGACGTAACGTGCCGCCTCGCCCGCCGAACAGGTGCAGCGGCGGGTCGGGTGACCGTAATAGCCGCAGGGGCACGGGTTCATGGCGCACACAAGCATGACCGCGCAGTCATACGACACCGTGCCGTAGGCGCGGGTGATGTTAATGTGCCCGTCTTCCAACGGCTGGCGCAGGATCTCCAGCGCCTTTTTGTTGAATTCGGGCAGCTCGTCAAGAAACAGAACGCCGTTGTGCGCCAGCGACAGATCGCCCGGACGCGGCACACCGCTGCCGCCGCCGGCCAGACCCGCCACCGAGCTGGTGTGGTGCGGCGCACGGAACGGGCGCGCGGTGATGAGCGAAACGTCTTTGTCGAGTGCGCCCGCCACGGAATAGAGCTTGGTGGTTTCGAGCGATTCCTCAAAGCTCATCTCCGGCAGGATGGAGGGCAGACGCTTGGCCAGCATGCTTTTGCCCGAGCCGGGCGGCCCGATCATGAGCACGTTGTGGCCGCCGGCCGCCGCGACCTCCAAAGCGTATTTCGCCTCGAGCTGACCCTTGACGTCGCTGAAATCCGGCGCGTCGGGCGCCAGACGGATCTGCTCATAATCGCGGCTGTCGGCCGGTCGGATGAGGGTGACGCCGCGCAGATGGAGCAGCAGTTCCGTGACCGTATGCACCGGATAGACCTCGACGCCGCGCACCACGCAACCCTCCGCCGCGTTGTCGGCCGGCACGAAAACACGCTTGACGCCGTCGCGTCTGGCCTGAATGGTCATGGGCAGAACGCCCTTGACCCGGCGCACCTCGCCGCCCAGCGAAAGCTCGCCCATGAAAGCGGCGTCGGAAAAGTCGCCCTTGAGCTGACCGCTCGCCTGCAGCAGAGCGATCAGGATGGGCAGATCGTAAACCGGGCCTTCCTTCTTTTTGTCGGCCGGCGCCAGATTGACCGTGATGTGGCCGAGCGGGAATTCGAGCCCCGTGTTGCGCAGCGCGGAACGCACCCGCTCGCGGGATTCGCTCACCGCCGTGTCCGGCAGACCGACCACGTCGAATTTCGGCATTCCGCGGGAAAGATCCGCTTCGATCTTCATCGGGTAAGCGACGACGCCGAACAACCCGACGCTGTTGACTGAGGCAAACACGGCAGCCTCTCCTTTAACGAATTATTGATCCTTCTGCTTGGAATACTTTTTCAGATAAACGAACCGCATCAGGCAGGATTCCAGCGTGTTGATGTAATTGGTGACGCCGAAGCTGCAGGCCGCCAGATAGGCCTGGCAGTTCTTTTCGACCACCATGCGGGTCGCGTTGGCTTCGTACATATCCGAGCCGCAGCACAGCGCGCCGCCGCCCTTGACGAACACCGCGCTTCTGCCCTTGAGCGCCTTGGCCGCCTTGTCGCGTTTCGCTTTTTTCACGTTGACGCCCGCGATCTGCGCGAAATCATCGAGCAGGGGCTTAAGCTTGCGGCATTTATCCTGCGTGGCGAGGATCTCGGGCGTGGCCACGTTGACGATGGCGTTGAATTCGGGTCTGTCCAGATAGATATCGCGGTGCATGGCGGCAACGCCGAAATCCTTGCGGTCAAGCTCCTTGGTCAGCGAGGTTTCAAAATCGGTGCCGTCGTCGCCCGAAATCAGCAGGGTATCGCCGTTGCGCACGGAGCTGTAGCAGATCGGCTTTTTGATCTTTTTCAGTTCCCCGTGTTTTTTGGCGATGAACACGTGGCAGGCGTCTTCCAGCGTCTGCGCAATAAAGAACGCCTCGTTGCTGTCAGCGCCCATGCAGACCGCGCCGTGGTGCGCCATGATGACCGCCTTGCTGCCGGGGTTCTGCTCAATGGCCGTGGTGACGCCCATCTTCAGCTTTTTGGTGCCCGGCAGACCGTAAGCCGCCAGCGGCACCTTATTGCCCAGAACGGAAGCGTGCATCGCGCTGTCCACCGGCATATCCTGCCCCAGCGAGCTCACGACCGAAGCGTTGAGCTGGTGGGTGTGGATGACAAAATTCACCTCGGGGCGCAGGCGGTAAGCGGCGGCGTGAACGCCTTTTTCGCTCGACGGCTTGATCTCGCCCTCATAGCTCAGATCCTCGATCTTCACCGTGACGATCTCATCCGGCGTCAGGCTCTCGTAAGAACGGCCGCTGGGGGTGATGACGAACTCCGTGTCGTTCAACCGGCAGCTCACGTTGCCCCAGGTACGGGCGATCAGGCCGGTTTCCACCAGCTTTTTGCCTGCTTCGATCACGGCGAGCTTCGCCTGCATCAGATCCATTTCCATAATTGTTTTGTCCTTTCCTTTGATTTATTTCAGCAAAGTATTCTCTTTTTGCGGTTGCTCTAAATTGTTCATCTCTTTGAAATAATAATCGTAAACCTTGGCGGCAATGGGCGCCAGCGACGAGCCGCTGCCCGCGCCTTCCGCGGCGATGCAAATGGCGATCTGCGGGTTGTCCGCCGGGGCGTAAGTGATGAGGAAGCCGTTGTTGGTGGTCACGGTGCGGCCGTTAATCTTGCGGTCGACCTGCGACGTACCGGTCTTGGCGGCCGCCTTGATCGGCAGACCCTTGAAGGCCCGGGAACAGTAGCCGATGGAGCCGACCAGCGCCATGCCCTCGCGCACGGTGCGCAGCGTGCTGTCTTTGATACCGGTGCGCAGCACGATCTGCGAGCTGTTGTCCAGCACGGTTTCGCTGTAATCAAAGCTCTTGATGCTTTTGACGAAGTGGGGGCGGTAGCGCGTGCCGCCGTTGGCGATGGTGGCGCAGTAATTGACGAGCTGGACCGGCGTGAACATGCTGCCGCCGTTGCCGATGGCGTTTTGCAGGGTGAAGCCGGGCAACCAGGTCTGCTTGATGGAGGCGCGGTATTCGGGGCTGTCGAGAATACCGGCGGCTTCGGACAATTCCACGCCGGTTTTTGCGCCGAGCCCTAAAATGCCGGCGTATTCGTTGATCACGTCGATGTTCGTGCGCTCGGCCACGTTATAGAAAAAGATGTTGCACGATTCGTTGATGGCGGAGACCACGTTCATGGTCAGGTGCCGGTGCGGCTGCAGACACTGGAACTTGTGATCGAGGTAAGTATGGCTGCGCGTGCAGCGGAAATACGTATCGGTGGTGATAATGCCCTCCTCCAGCGCGGCGATGGCGGTGCAGGGCTTCATGGTGGAG
Source organism: uncultured Clostridia bacterium (assembly GCA_946405475.1). Lineage (GTDB taxonomy): Bacteria > Bacillota > Clostridia > Oscillospirales > Acutalibacteraceae > UBA8612. The sequence continues at coordinate 1,353 of CAMJHI010000174.1, read as the reverse complement.
CCGGGCGAATAGGTGCTTTTCAGCGCGCGGTTCCACAGCGGCGCGCGTGTGTCTTTGGCCAGCGCCGCGTAATCGTCGGCAAAGGTGGTGATGTCGTAGCTCGGGTAAGAAAAGCTCGCCAGCACCTCGCCGTTGTTGACGTCTTCAATGATGATCGCCCCGGCGGGGTCAACGAGGCTGTCCTCCCGCAAGGCCTCCAGCCCGGCGGAAAGCGCATCCTTCGCCACCTGCTGCAGGTTCTTTTCGATGGTCAGCACCACGGTGTCGCCCTGCGTAGGCTCCACGGTGTAATGGGCGGTGACGTTGCCTTCGGAATCGGTCACGATGCTCTTTTCGCCCACCGTGCCGCGCAGATAACCCTCCATGGCGCTTTCGATCCCGTCTTTGCCGATGATGGAATTCATGCGGTAGCCGCTTTTTTCCTGCTGCGATTTTTCATATTCCTCCGCGCTGATCACGCCGACGCGCCCGAGAATATGCGGCAGCAGCGCTCCGTCGGTATATTCGCGGTAGGAGACGATCTCCACGTCGACGCCGCGGTAGAAGTTGGAGTTTTCTTTGATGCGCGAAACCATGTCGGTCGGCACGTCATCGGCAAAGGTGTAAAGGTTCGCCGCGCCGAAATCCGCCATGCGCATGCCGTAGCAGACCGACGCCACCTTGCGCGCAGCATCCGGCGCAAACGGCTTCAGTTCATAGGTTTCCACCAGCGCGTCCATGCAGTTCTGTGCCGTGGCGTAGGGGTTGAGGTTTAAGATCTCGGTGCGCAGAAAGTCGATGTCCTTATCGCGGTCCGGCAGAAAGCTGACGGTTTTGCCGTCCTTGCTCAATTGCAGCGGCAGATCGTCGTTCCACGGCACGCCCTGCTGCTCAAACAGCATGATGAGCGAATAGATGATGGCGTTTCGCTCGCCCTGCTCCTTGGCGGAAGGGAAAAAAGCGGAATCGAACACGATGGCGCTGCCCTGCCGGTTGGTCACCAGAGGGTTGCCGTTGCGGTCAAGAATTTCGCCCCGGGCGCCCTCGACCGCCACGTTTTTCACTTTGATCTGCTCGCCCGCTTTGACATATTCCTCACCGTCGACGATCTGGATCTTGAAAAAGGTCGCGCTGAAAACCGCCAGCACAGCGAAAACAAGCCCCAGGCAGATCCTGCCGCGGCGGCGCAAACGGTTATCGCTGTTCATCCGGTGGTTCCTCCCCTTTTAGGGAAACGCTGATTCAATCAGAGTGTGCGAGGGAACGAGAGATTTTTTCGTCAGATTGTGCAAAAAAGCCGCCGCTTTGCTGACGCAAAGCAAGGATTTTTGGTGCAATATGACGGAAAAAGATCCGCTCCCTCGTGCGCTTGTG
>CAMJHI010000173.1 GCA_946405475.1 uncultured Clostridia bacterium | reverse complement strand
TTGAGTGCATTGTGCAGGAACAGGTGCTTTGCGGTGAAAATGAGAAAGCCTTCATCAGCCGTCAGGGTATCCTTTCAGCACATTGTCTCAGGACAATATGGAGGGGAATATGCCTGCTGTCTTGAAAAAATCGAGAAATGTGTTATAATTCATTAAATCCTGCCCGTTTGATCCCTAAAGAAACGCGGTCGGAACGAGGCGGGAAGAAAAGCGTTGGCGTTCAGCCGACGAAAGGCGGCGTTATCATGGAAGAAGCCTTTATCCGCTCGGCGATGCTGCTGGGGGAAGACGCGATCGAAAAGCTGAAGAACAGCCGCGTGCTGCTGTTCGGCGTGGGCGGGGTCGGCTCGGCGGCCGCCGAAAGCCTGGCGCGCAGCGGCGTGGGCACGGTCGGCTTATGCGACAACGACGTGGTGTCGCCCTCCAACCTCAACCGGCAGCTCGTCGCGCTGCATTCCACCCTCGGGCAGCCCAAAACGAGCGTGGCGGCCGGGCGCATGCGCGACATCAACCCCGCCATCCGAATCATCGAATATCCCTTCTTTTACGGCAAAGACACCGCCGAACAGATCCCGCTTGAAGAATATGATTATATTATCGACGCCATCGACACCGTATCGGCCAAGCTGCTGCTGATCGAAAAAGCCGCGGCACTGAACGTGCCGATCATCAGCTGCATGGGTACGGGCAACAAGCTCGACCCCACGGCGCTTTGCGTGACCGATATCAAAAAAACCAGCGGCTGTCCGCTGGCCAGAGTGATACGCTGTGAGCTTCGCAAGCGCGGCATCACCACGCTGAAGGTGGTGTTTTCGACCGAACCGCCGCAAAAGCCGCTGTTTGAACCGCAGGACACGGGCGGGCGCCGCGCCACGCCGGGCAGCCTGCCGTTCGTGCCGCCCGTCGCCGGCATGATCGCCGCGGGCGAAGCCGTGAAACACCTGATCAACAAGGAGTAATCTGCATGAAGCCAAAACACCGGCGCATGAGCGCCACCCGCCTGATCGTGCTGTTCTTTCTGGGCACGATCCTGCTCGGAGCGCTGCTGCTGTGCCTGCCGATCGCCTCACGAAGCCGGGCATGGACTCCGTTTTTCCACAGCCTGTTCACCGCCACCAGCGCCACCTGCGTGACCGGTCTGACCGTGTTCGACACCTGCACGCACTGGTCGCTGTTCGGGCAGATCGTGATTTTGATCCTGATCCAGTGCGGCGGTCTGGGCGTGATGACCACGATCACCATGTTTTCCGTGTTCGCCAAGCGGCGCATCAGCCTGTATGAGCGCAAGATCCTCATGCAGTCGGAGGGCACCATGCGAACCGGCGGCGTGATCAAGCTGCTCAAGCGCATTGTGGCGGGCACGTTCCTGTTTGAGGGCACGGGCGCGCTGCTGCTTGCGATCCGTTTTTGTTCTGACGCGAGGTTCGGCTTCTGGCGCGGGCTGTTCTACGCCGTGTTCCACGCCGTTTCCTCGTTCTGCAACGCCGGTTTTGACCTGATGGGGCGCATCAATCCGGGCGGCTCGCTGACCCCGTTCGCGGGCGATCTGCTGGTGAACCTGACGGTTGCGGCACTGGTCATCATCGGCGGCGTCGGCTTTTTCGTCTGGGACGACATTCTGGAAAAAAAGCTGAAGGTCAAAAGCTACACGCTGCAAAGCAAGATCGTGCTCACATTTTCCGCGGCGCTGATCGTGTTCGGCTGGCTGTTCTTCTTTTTGTTTGAGCAAAACAGCAGTCTAGCGGGCATGAGTACGGGCAAGCAGCTGCTTGTGTCGTTCTTCCATTCCGTTTCCGCGCGCACGGCCGGATTTTTCACGACCGATCTGAGCAAGCTGTCGGTTTCGGGCAATTTGCTGATGACGGCGCTGATGTTCATCGGCGGCAGCCCCGGTTCCACCGCGGGCGGCGTCAAGACCACCACGGTGGCCGTGCTGCTCATGCAGTTGATCGCCTCCTCCCGCGGGAACAAAAACCCCACCGTGTTCAAGCGCAGCATCGACGACGACACCGTCAAGCGCGCCGCCTCCATCGGGGCGATCTATGTGCTGCTCGACCTGTTCGGCACGATGTTCATTGCGGCGGTCGACCGCTTTCCGCTGCAGGCCGTTTTGTTTGAAACGGTTTCAGCCGCCGGTACGGTCGGCCTTTCCACCGGCATCACGGCGCAGTTTTCCGCCGCTTCGCAGTTCGTGCTCATTCTGCTGATGTTCATCGGCAGGATCGGCGGGCTGACCATGATGATCACCTTTGCCGAAAAGCGCAAAAACATTCCGCTCAAGCGGCCGAATGAAAAAATCCTGATCGGATAACGACCCAGACAAATCGAAAGCCGGGAATCACGCTCGTTCGTGACGCCCGGCTTTTTGCTTATTATTCTGTCGGTATCTCAGGTCGGTAATGCTCCACGTGCTCGCAGATGCGGGCAAAGGATTCGTCGCTGATATCGTGCTCGATCTTGCAGGCGTCCTCCTCCGCCGTTTCGGCGTTGACGCCCAGGAGCATGAGGAATTCCGTGAGCAGCCTGTGGCGCTGATAAATGCGCGTGGCGACGGCTCGCCCGGACTCCTTCAGGGTGATGTAACCGAAATCGTCAATGGCGATATAGCCGTTATCCTTGAGCAGGTTCACGGCGCGGCTCACGCTCGGCTTGGAATAGCCGGTGTAATTCGCCACGTCGACCGAACGGACGCACGACTGCTGTTCCGACAGGATCAGGATCGTTTCCAGATACATTTCACCGGATTCGAGAAGCTGCATAAGATTCTCCCCTTTTTATAGCATTATAGCGTTCTTAAATAAGCCAGGGACGATTTTGCGTCGGCGTTAAAATCCTTGTAACGCCCTTCAAGGGAAATGCGCTTTTCGGCATAGCCGATCTCGCGCAGCATGGCGAAAAAGTCGGCGTAGTATTCGCCGTCGTCCGCCTGCGGCACCAGCCGGTCGTTCATGACGCTGGCGATGTGGACGTGTCTGACCCAGCCCTGATATTCTTTCAGCCGCTCAAGCGGTTCCTTTTCGCTGCGGAAATGGAACAGGTCGATCAAAAGCTGGATCTCGGGCTTGTTGACCGCCTTGCAGATATCAAACGCGATTTTGGAATTGTAGACCATGTTGCATTCCTGCGTGCGCAGCGGTTCGATCACGCAGACCAGCCCGTGCTTTTTCATCCACGGCGCAATATGCTCGGAACAGACGAAATTGAGCTGTTCATAGGCTTTTGCTCTGTCGAACCCGTCCGGACAGCGCCGCGCGCCGCCGCTGCCGAACACCACGACCTTGCCGCCAAGCGAAGCGAAGTTTTCGCCGCCGCGGTCGACAAACTCATCGATGCGGCCGTAATCCACATCCGGACCGATCAGATGGATCTCACCCGGGAACATGCCGTTGGCCGCCTCACAGGGCAGATCGATTTCCTGAATCAGTTCTTTATATTGATTGATACTGTCATTGTTATCAACAGCCAGCTCGCGGAACGACGGCTCGCAATAATCCGCACCGGCTTGTTTTCCTTCGAGCTGACGCTGCCGGTCCCGATAGGACATGCAGATCCCGAAACGCATATCAGACATAAGACGCCTCCGTCACATATTTTTATCATTATAAATCAAATCCGCGCCGGTTGCAACTGTTCCGAAAAAATTGATTGACAATTCCGCGCGACACAATTTGGTTATTTTGACGATTGACGCACGCAAGATATCTGATATAATGGATATCCGACGCTATAAACCACAAGATATTGTGGCAAAAGGAGGCGCACACGATGAAGCTGTTCGGTCTGCAAAAGCTTTCCCTGCTGGATTTTCCGGGCAAAATGGCCTGCACGGTGTTTACCGGCGGGTGCAACCTGCGCTGCCCGTTCTGCCACAACGCCTCGCTGGTCACGGGCTTGAGCGAGGTGGAGCCGATCGACGAGGATGAGGTTTTCGCCCTGCTGGAAAAGCGCAGAGGCATTTTAGAGGGCGTTGCCGTCACGGGCGGCGAGCCGCTCATGCAGCCCGGGATCGAAGATTTCATCCGCCGCGTGCGCGAGCGCGGCTTTGCCGTGAAGCTTGACACGAACGGGTGCTACCCCGACCGCCTCGCCCGCATCCTGAACGAAGGGCTGGTCGACTACGTGGCGATGGATATCAAGAATTCCCCTGCCGCCTACGCCAGAACCGTCGGGATCGACGGCTTTGACCTGACCCCCGTTCAAACGAGCGTCGGGCTGCTGATGAACGGCGAAACGGATTATGAATTCCGCACCACGGTGGTCAAAGAGCTGCACAGCGCGGACGATTTTGAGGCCGTCGGCCGCTGGCTCAAGGGCGCAAAACGGCTGTATCTGCAGTCGTTCAAGGATTCCGGCGATCTGATCGGCAGCGGGCTTTCCGCCTGCACGCCTCAGGAGCTGGAGCAGTTCCGCGCGATCCTGCTGCCATATATCCCCGACACTTTTTTGCGCGGTGTTGATTAAAAAATTCCCACATATTGTGGATAATTCCTCTTGACATACCACAAGATATAGTGTTAGAATGAATAGCGGTCTGTGAAACACAATAGATAAAGGAGAAGCGATCATGTATCAGGTAATCAAGCGCGACGGGCAGATTGCGGAATTTGACATTTCCAAGATCAGCGCCGCCATCAAAAAGGCTTTTGAAGCCAATGACAAACAGTATAACGACAACATCATCGACCTGCTCGCCCTGCGGGTCACCGCCGATTTTGAGCCGAAGATCAAAGACGGCAAGGTCAGCGTGGAAGACGTGCAGGACAGCGTGGAATCCATCCTGATCCAGTCCGGCTATGCCGACGTCGCCAAGTCTTACATCCTTTATCGTAAACAGCGTGAGAAGATCCGCAACATGAAATCGACCATTCTCGACTACAAAGAGCTGGTCGACAGCTATGTGAAGATCACCGACTGGCGCGTGAAAGAAAATTCGACCGTCACCTACTCCGTCGGCGGTCTGATTTTGAGCAACTCCGGCGCGATCACCGCCAACTACTGGCTGAGCGAGATCTATGACGAAGAGATCGCCAACGCGCACCGCAGCGCCGATCTGCACCTGCACGATCTGTCCATGCTCACCGGCTACTGCGCCGGCTGGTCGCTCAAACAGCTCATTCAA
>CAMJHI010000172.1 GCA_946405475.1 uncultured Clostridia bacterium | reverse complement strand
GGTGCGCACCGTCAACATCGTGAACGGTACAGAACGTTACACGCCGGATTACGGCAGCCGGACCACGGTGAACATCGCCTTCACCGCCGCGCCCCAGGTCGTCGTCAACGCAGTGGGCGACAACGGTCTGAACACCGACGGGCTGTGGACGCTGACGGACGGTTACGACCCGCCCCATACCCTGACCAACGGCAGCCCGGTCACCGTTTCGGACTCCGCCGGAATCGCGGACCCGAGAAACGATCTGACCCTGACGCTTGCCGTGCCGGAGGGCTACGGCTGCGACGGCACGATCTTCAACGGCAGCGAAGTCATTGCCGTCAGCGAAGGGAAAACCACCTACTACTTTACGCCGCTGGGCGTCGTCACGCTGAACCTGCATTATTACAAAAAAGCGGATTATGTAACGCTCACCTTCAACTGTGGACGCGACAGCCGGTTCTTTACGCAAAAATACCCCAAGGGTGCGAACGCGCCCACATCGTTCACCGTGCCGGATTGCCCCTATACCTTTCCCACCGCCGCGTTCAACCGCTGGCAGTCTGCTGCGGGCGATTGTGTCTCCGGCGAGACCGTGACGATCCCGCAGACGGATACCGTTTATACCGCCGTGTGGGACGCGGCGTATACCCTCAGCTTAAGGGATCCGAGCACCGGCAAAACAGAAAAGATCATGGTCCTTGAAAAGGTCGGCTACACCGTCACCCTGCCGGAATGCCCGTTTTACAATTCTGGCTACGCCTTTGTCGGCTGGAACACCAAGGCCAACGGTACGGGGACCGGCTATCAGCCGGGCGACGTCATGACGCTGACAAAATCGACCTCCCTTTACGCCCGGTGGAGCGAGGCTTATCGGGTGCGGCTGTACGCGAACTACGAAGGCAGCTTCGTGTCTTACACCGTACAGTGGATCCCCAAGGGGGACAGCGCCTCGCTGGCGGCGCCCCTTGAGCGGGATGGTTATATGCTGACCGGATGGTCGGACGTGCCCGATGGCAGCGGCACGTTTTACGCCCCCGGCGCAGCGATAACGCCTGAGAGAGATACGGCTCTCTACGCCCAATGGCACGCGCACGATTATCAGTTTGATTCCTTCGTCTGGGCGGCGGATAACACCACGGCGCAGGTGAAGCTCGTTTGCGCCGATGACGAAACGCACGTTGCCTATGTTGACGCCGAGATGACCGCATACACGCATGAAGCCTCCTGTGAGGCCGACGCCTTTACCGTTTATGAAGCGATCTACGGCGGCAACAGCGAAACGCGCACCGTGACGGCGGCAGGTTCCGCCCTCGGCCACGACTACGGCACGCCGGAATGGAACTGGACCGCCGAATACACGGAAACGGGGGAGGGGACGGCGCGCGAAGTCAGCGCCGTGATGGAACGGCTCTGTTCCCGCTGCGGCGAAACCAGCTCGTGGAACGCCGCCGTGGCGTGTGAAGAGACGGCTCAACCCACCGCCGACCAACCCGGCGTAATGACGTACACCGCCACAGTCGTCATCGACGGCGTGACCTACACCAACGTTCACACCGAGGATATCCCCGCCCTTGGCCTGCCCGCCTATGAGGCGGCTCAAGCGCTGATCGACGCCATCGGCGAGGTGACCTATACCCCGGACTGCAAGGCCGCCATCGACATGGCCCGCGCGCTCTACGATTCCCTGACGGCAGAAGAAAAGAGTCTGGTGACGAATCTGGCGGTGCTGGAAGCGGCGGAGCAGGCTTATGCCGCGCTGACGCCGGACGATCCGATCCTCGTGAAGGCGCAGGGCAGCAGCGTCGTCATTGATGAGGGGACAGGCTTCCTTTACGGCCTCCCCGACGGGGACACGGCGGCCTTGACCGATCTGCTCGCGTCCGGCTTTGTCACGATCACGGGCGGTGCGGGTTACCTGACCTATGAATACGCAGCCGACGCGAACGTCGTCGGCACCGGCACGAAGGTCTGCCTTTACCGAGAGGACGGCGTGCTGATGAATACCTACACGATCGTCGTTTTCGGCGACGTTGACGGCGACGGCCGCCACGACGGTACAGATGCGTATTACGTCAGCCTCCTTAACAACGCTCTTGTTCCCGATTCAGCCTTGACCGACGCGCAGCTGATGGCGGCCGACTGTAACCATGACGGCGCGATCAACAGCGCCGACGCGGCGCTGCTGGAACAATGCGGTTTGATGCTGGCGAACGTCGACCAGACCGTGCCGAGCGAAGAACTGTAAACCGACAGCCTCTGAAATCACCGCCCGCGCCCGGGCAGGGGAGTGCTGCGACCGTGTGATAGAATAGCATTGCATAAGAATTATTTGGTATTCCGTACCAACGACAATAAGGAGGACAGAAATCATGAAAAAAACGATCAGAAAAGCGCTTGCCCTGGTGCTCGTACTTGTTATGGCATTTTCCTGCCTTGCCTTAACCTCTTTTGCCGCGACAAAAGAGAACATCACCTTCCGGGTGCAGGGCAAAGGCGGTTATCTTGCCATAGGCGACAGCATCGGCATGGGCTGCGGTTCCGACGGTTACTATCTGGGGCATTACCACGGCAACTACGAATACCGTGACTGTGAGGGTTCCTATGTGACGCAAATCGCAAACGCGGTCGGCTGCGACATCCCCACGCACAGCATCACAGACCAGAATTCCAATTTCTATCCGTTCTGCTATCCCGGTCTGACCACGGCCGTTGCGCTTGACCTGTACGGCGTTGACGACGGTTATTCGGATTATGAGCTTGACTACCCCTACTACCATGCGATGCTTACTTATTTCGGCACGCCTGCTTCTCTGCCCTCAACGCGGGATGAAGATCCCCGCTATGAAGCGGAAGGTGAAGTGCAGCACTATGTGGAAGGCAACTGCGGAAAATGCGGCGACATTATTGAGCTGACAAAGAACGCGGAACTGATCACCATCGAACTGGGTATGTGCGATATTTTCTACCGCGCTTACCGTATTATCACCGAGGGCACTCTTCTTGCGGATTTTAAGCTTGACGCTTCCATCGTAAACAAAGCCCCGGAAATTGTCAAAAAGGCAATCAGCCTGATCAAGGACGGCTTCAATAACTGGAAATCACAGTATCCGCTTCTGCTGAAGACCGTTACGCAGTTGAATCCCAACGCCACGATCCTGATCTGCGGCAGCTTTAACCTGATCGACGACGTGACCCTTCTTGACGAAACCATGTTCCCCCTCGGCGATATCATGACCAATATTGCCGAGCAGATGAACATTCTGTATGAGCAGTGGGCAAAAGAATACGGCGTCACTTATGTGGATATTTATAACTGCGAAACGTACGCCACGGAAAAGAACATGGCGCTACTCGGCGAATACATGAACGATTCCCTTACTTCCTCTCATCCCAGCCAGATCGGTCACGACTATATCGCAAGACAGTTTCTGGCCGCGCTTGCTCCCGTTGAAGAGCATCACAACATCTATGTTGACCTTGTCAGAAACACAACGGTAAGCAAGGTTCTGATCAACGGCATACCCGTAACCAATTACACGGTCAACGGCTATGACCTCAACGTTGACTACACGGGCAGGCTTGCAAAGAGCATGACGATTTTTATCGACAACGGCGACGGTACCACCCAGATGCAGTATTTCGATCTGGCATACAAGGACGGCGGATATGTGGTCCATCGTGTTTACCAGAACAACAACTTCCGTGAACTCTTTACCCGTCCGTTCAAGCTGATCAAAAAGCTGTTTGGCCTCATTAAGGGGCTTTTCAGCAAATAAGCAAACAAGGTCTGATCCCGACAAATTACGATAGAAGATAGGGCTTTATACTTTATAGGTCAAAAACAGCCCAAAAACTGCACACCTTGTTGATACGCTTTGTATCAACAAGGTGTGCAGTTATGACTTTCTTCAAGGAAAACGCATAATTCCGAAGCGAATCCATTTGCGTCGCCCGGTGGTTCTCTTTTTTGTTTGGCGCTTATTCCGCAATGATGTCTTCCGCAGCTTCTTCGGCCAAGGCGGGTTCTTCTTTTTTCTTATGGAACAGGATCTTGTCCACCGGGAAATAGAGGAAGAACTGCACCGCCGCGCAGATCATGGTCGCGGCGTTGGCGGCAAGGTCATCGTTCCAACTGAGCTTTTCCACAAACAGATCTTTCAGCGTCGGGTTCAGCCAGGCGGAGAAGACGATCAGCGCGATCGTGAACACGATGTAGATCGGCAGAGTGACGGCGATGTTTGCGCTGGAATTGAACGTCTTTTCGCGGTTGACGAAGAAGGCGACGATCTGGGCGCAGATGTTGGCCACGTTGCTGACGATGAAATAACCCAGGCCGCCGGCTGCCACGGTATAGACGAAGACCCACCAGCTGAAGGGCTGGTCATACAGCGCGCGGATCTGAGGAATCAGCTTGAGCAGGTTTAAAAGCGCGAACTGGACGATCATGGCAAGAAGGCTCACGAAGATGAATTTGACGAACTGCCAGAGGGTGATGAGCGCAGAGCCTTTTTCTTCGGCTTTGCTGTCGATATTCTTGAGAACTGCCATTTTTTTCACCTCATTCGATTGATTGTTTTCATTATACAGGAAGCCCGCGGCAAAATCAACCGGCGGCGGGCATTTGCCGCAAAAAAATAGCCCAGCTTAAAAAGGTGCTGATTAGAGATATGCAAACAGCATTTTTTTAACCGGTGTTCTTCAAAGCGTGTGGTATCACAAACAAAAGCTCACACATGTGGATCGCGCTGGTAGAGAGCATGACCGTATACTCTTACGCTCGGGTTGTTTTCACGTTCGAAGACGGGACGAAGATTGAATGGAGGATTAAGTAAAAAAGGAAAAGCGGCAGGATCGTTCCCGCCGTTTTCTGCGCTATTTGTCCATATCGGTAACCACACTCAGTTCGTCCGTTAAAAAAGTATTTTCATTGCTATTGGTTTGAAATCCTGCATAATCACATCAGTCGTTATCTTCATCACAATCTGTTCTTAAAAATCTATGAAGCCATTCCGGTAAATCAGGTGAGTCAGTTCTCCATCTTCCAACCTCTTTATCACTTTCAATCCATTCGATCTCATGGCCATCAAAATGTTTGCGTCGATTGTGTTTGATCTTAAGAACTTCATAGGCATATTGGTAAT
>CAMJHI010000171.1 GCA_946405475.1 uncultured Clostridia bacterium | reverse complement strand
CTGCCAGTAGGTATTCACCTTCTTTATGACATCTTTCACTTCGTTGACCGTCCACACCGAAACGGGCATGCCCTTTTGATGAAAGGCTCTGATCAGCTTCGGGGACGCGCTTTTCCAGTTGATGTTAAGGCCGACCGCGCCCAACGCCGCCGTTTTTTTGACCAGCGCCTTCAGGTCGTCGCCGCGGTGAACGGACGTGTTCAGATAATACGGGATGCCCGGGCATTTTTCACGCACGGCTGCCACGTCCTGTTCGCGCACGCCGGTGAAAAAGATCTGTTCCGTTACGCCCGCCTGCGCCGCAAGCGGCGGCACCAGTTCAAGGCGCTCGGTGCTCTTCACGTCCACGTTGGCCTGCACGCCCTTGTGCTGCGCCAGAAAAGTGAACGCTTCCGCCAGCGTCACGCAGGACGAGCCGTCGGCCGGTTTGTCATGGGATAACACGGGCGTTCCGTCCGCGGTGTAATTCAGGTCAAATTCCACAATGCCCGCTCCAGCTTCGATCCCGGCCGCCATGGCTTCCAGCGAATTGTCCGGCAGGCTCATGCAGCCGGAATGCGCCGTCACGGTCACTCCGCCCGAAAGTGAACCACCCAGAAGTGAAACAGGCTGACCCTTGCGATAACGCCGATGCAGGCGAAACGCCTGCCAGCGATCGGATAAAGACATGTCGATTCACCTCCGGCGCGTCGTCAGTTCAAAAAGCTGAAAAGACCGGCGTGATAATAGATATCATAGATCCAGGAAAACGCGATCATGACCAGATTGAAGCCGCGCACGAACGGGAAAGCAAGCGCGTTGAGAAGCTTGTCGGTGAATTCTGCCGGATTATCGGCAACCGTCTTTTCACGCGCTTCGCCGAAAAGGCCCTCGGGAACGCTCGAAATGAACGCGTCGGGCTGTTCGATGCCCAGCGCGTACAGCGCAATGGCGGAAACGTCGCGGTTGTGAGCGCCCTCGGCGATCAGCCCCTTGTTGACGCTTTTACCGGCGACGGCAAGGATGGCGGAGCTTTCTTCCACCGTCTGCCCGCCATGGCCGCCGGCCGTTTCGCCGTGATCGGCCACCACGATGAACAGGCTGTTTTTCATCAGCCCTTTGGATTCGATCGCGTCATAGATCCGGCCGAGCCGTTTATCCATTTTTTCACCGGCCGCATAATACTCGTCGCTGAACCCGCCGTAGGTGTGCGCGGCGTGATCCATCTCGTCAAGCTGCACGAACATGAGCGTGGGCGCTTTGCCGACGGTGACGTTGTGAATGACCTCATCCACGACGAGATCGTCCGTAAAACGGTTGACCTTTTTGACGTTGATGTCATTTTCAACAATGCCGTAATTGATGTTCGGCCAGTGATTGATGGAAACCAGCTTGGCGTCCGGCATCGCCTGACGGGTGTAATAGAAAATGCTGTGATAGGTATCCGCCGAGGTGTGCGGATTCTCTTTGGTGGAATCGTTCGTCATGCCGTGGGTCTCATAATCGACGCCCAGCAGAATGGAACCCCAGTTCTGCGCGCTGGTGGTGATGTACTCGGTGATCGCGTTGTGGCGGTAGGCGTTGTCGGCAAAAATGCGGTCAAAATTGGGCGAATCGATTTTTTCAAACGTTGCGCCGGCGCCGTCGATGCCGATGATGAACACATGCTCATATTCACCGAAGCCGGGCTTTTGCGCCGAGACCGCGAACGACGGCAGCACACAGCACAGAAGCATGGTAACGGTCAGAAGGACGGATAGAAGTTTTTTCATGTGAGTTCTCTCCTTACTTGTCTTTATGATTCAGCCTGACACACAGTCAAGTCAAATGCTTCATGGATTACGCCAGCTCGATCTTCAGGCAGATCGGCAAGTCGGTTTTCGGTTCGGCGCCGAGCGTAACGGAAAGCCCGCTCCGGCCTCTTTCAAAATCCACCGCTTCATCGGAACCGAGCAGGGTCACGTTCTGCACGCTCGTGCCGCAGCGGTCGGTGTGAAGGGATCGGATCAGTATAGTTTTCGACGGCTTCATCTGAAACGCATACAGCGCGCCGCTTTTGTAGGTAAAGCGGAAATCGGCTTCATCGTAGGGAACGCCGCCCTCGGAAAACATGCCCGCTTTCGGCTGATGCTCGCCTTCTTTGAAAAACTTATACGGCACGGTGTCGTAAATGCCCTCGCCGTTGATCTTCAGCCAAGCGCCGAGTTCCCGCAGCACCGCTGTTTCTTCCGCGGTAAAGGTGCCGTCCGGCTTCGGGCCGAGGTTCAGCAGCAGCATGCCGTTTTTTGACACGACGTCGATGAGCGTTGTGACGACCTCGTAGGTCGATTTGTAGGCGTTGTCTTTGCGATAACCCCACGACAGCTTGCCGATGGCGGTATCGGTCTGCCACGGTTCGGGATATACGTCGCCCAGCGCGCCGCGCTCGATATCCAGCGTAGCCGTGCCGGGCGCAAAGGCGTTGTGCTTATAGTCAATGGTGACTTCTTCGCCCCACTCCAGCGCACGGTTATAATAATAAGCGGCGATCTTTTTCAGATATGGCTTGAAGGTGTGGTTCTGGATCCACCAATCGAAATACAGGATCTTCGGCCGGTATTGGTCGATGATCTCACAGGTGCGAACCATCCAATCCGTCAGCCATTCCTCGCTCGCGCCGGTCTCATCGACCGTGTCGCACGTTTCGGTCATCGCGGCGCCGAACTTTTCTTCATAGTGCGCGGGTGCGTAAAAATCGAACCATTCGGCGGCCGGATCCACGTCGCTGTCGAAGGTGCGCCCCATGTTCATAAAGAAATAATGCTCCGCCCGGTGGGTCGAAGCGCAGAAGGTCAGACCCTGCTTTTCGCATTCGGCCTTCAATTCCCCCGCCACGTCACGGCAGGGACCCATCGCTTTCGCGTTCCAGCGGTTGAACGCCGTATCATACATGGCGAAGCCGTCGTGATGCTCCAGCACGGGCATCACAAATTTTGCGCCGGCTTCACGGAAGGTTTTGATCCATTCCGACGCGCTGAACTTTTCCGCCCGAAACAGCGGAATAAAATCCTTATAGCCGAAATCCTTCTGTGCGCCGTAGGTTTTGACATGGTGCTCAAATTCGACGCTGCCCGGCACGTACATATTGCGCGAATACCATTCGTTGCCGAAGGCGGGCACGCTGTAAACGCCCCAGTGGATGAAAATGCCGAGCTTGGCCCGCGCGTACCAGCCGGGGGTTTTGTGCGCGGACAGCGACGCCCAGTTATCTTTGAAAGTCTCCTGCCCGATCACGTCGTCGATGAGCTTCAAGTATTCGGTCTGATTCAAACGATCACAGCCTTTCCGGACGATCGGGTTCCGTTTTCAGCAACATCACCTGATTTTTCTTCAGCGCTGCCGGTATTCCTTCAAGCGCGGTCAGCTCATGCGCCTCATCCACCAGATACGCCCGGCAGAAGCGGCCGCCCTGAACAGTCAGCGCCGTATCCTCGCCGGTGTTGGCGATCATCACGGCGCCCTCGCCGGATTCGTTTTCGGCAGCCAGCGCGTAAACCGAAGGATTGTCGCTTCTGCATTCTGCTTCCGTTCCGAGCGTATAGAGCGCGCCAAACGCTTTGAACACGTAATACAGCGGCAGCGGCTTGTAGTTGAGCGGATTGAACATGCCGCCGAAGCAGCTTTCGCCGATGCGGGCGTCGTAATAGCAAAGCAGGTCGGTATCGGTGTGCTGCATGGTCAGCATCATGGCGGCCGCCTGCGCCGCGGCGTAAGCTGTGCCGCGATACTCGAGCTGCCAGGCGTTGTTCCATTCATTCAAATGCCGTTCGGCTCGCTCGTACCCATATTTTTTGAGCAGATGATCCGCGACCCGTGAAAGCAGCGCCGCGTCTTCAACGCTGTGACAATGCCGGACGGGATCGTCTTTGTCATTGATATAACAGTGCCAGGAGAAGAAATCCAGCGGGCAGTCGTGCTCACGGATATAACGGAAAAACTTTTCCGCGTATTCGACGAAATAATAGCGGTAGGTTTCACCCCTCGGTTCGACCTCCGTCAAGCCGTATGCGGCCGGGTCCTGAAACGCGCCGTCCAGCCCGCAGGACGCGTAACCGCCCACCTTGATCGAATCGCCGAAGCACGTTTTCAGGTGTTTGGACGCAACCTCATACAGCCGGAAAAATTCCACGTCCGTCCCGCGCCACATGCCGCTGCCAGGGCCGTCCTCCGGTTCGTTCCAGATCTCCCAGTATTCAATGCCGAAGTGAAAGCCATTGGCCCAGTCCTCGTTATAATGGCGAATAATATGCTCACAGATGCGCGCCCACTTGCCGTAATCGGCCGGCGGGAAAATGCGGTAGGCTTTGATTTCAAAAAAATTTTCGATCGTCACGCCCAAACGGTAAATGGGCTTGACGCCATTGAGATCCATCGCCTTGAGCAGCTCATCCGTAAAGCCGAAATCGTAAGATGACGGATCGTTTTCGTCGGCGCTGAAATCGCGGAAAACGTTCGGAATATCGACAAACATATAGCCGCCGAACAAGCCGCCCACGTCGTGAAGCCGAGCGTAGGGAATCGCCGCCTCGGTCAGATAGTGCATAGAATCGCCCGAAAGCCCCGGGAACGGCGGCTGCCCCACGGCGTGCATCGCCCTGATGCGGCCGAGGTTGCGGAAAAAATCGACTTTTACCGTTGTTTGCATGTTCGGTTCCTCGTTTTGTCAATCGGTGACAATCGACTTTCTCTTGCCGTTCTTGCCGCGCGGGTATTCGCGCAGGCGGATCACGTAATCAAGGTTCACGACCGTTTGTTCACCGTTCTTTTCGAGCACCACGGCGTTGTCGACGACCTCCTTGATCACACCGTCATAAGTGCCGGAGGCGACGGTATTGAGCAGAACGTCTTTACCGATATATCGTTGTGCGATTTTGTACATTTCCTCATCTCCTTTTAATCGTCTGGCACGAGCCGTTATGAATTCACCGGTTTGTTTCCGCTGCGTCCACAGGAGCAGAAACACGATAAGCAGCGGGAAAAAGCTGATCCACCAAACAGGCATTCGGCTCCCCTCCCTAAACAATTTTATTTATTATAACAAAAAGGAAAGTATGATTCAACAATTTTTGTTGAATTCAACAAAAAAAGTCGTTTAGAATCTAAGGAAACACTGAATAAATCACAAGCGCACGAGGGAGCGGATCTTTT
>CAMJHI010000170.1 GCA_946405475.1 uncultured Clostridia bacterium | reverse complement strand
GCCGTCGTAAAAATGAACGGCCAGCGCCGTGACAAGCATGAACGGGCTGAGCAGAATCAGCCCCAGCGCGGAGGCGGCGATATCGAACAGGCGCTTGATCAGTTTATATTCCGGCTTGGGCACCGAACGCGACACGAAAAGCACCGGGGAATCAAAGGATTTTATGTGTCTGGCCTCCTGCATGATCACGTCGCCCACACGCGGCAGGAAGAAACCGGGGATGGCCTCTTCCTTGCAATATTTGAGGATGCCGTTGCGGCACAGCGAATGCACACCGGCCACACAAACCGCGTCGAAGCCCTCAAGCTGGTCGCGGATATCCCGGAAGCTGTGGCCTTCATACTGCAGCTCTTTGTCGATGCGGAACATTCTTTCGGACGGCTTGCCGGTGATCGTGCCGAAGCGTTTTTTGTCGAGCTCGGTGCGATAGATCAAAATGGTGCTCTTGGTGCCGTTGACCTTGAAATAGAAGAAGTTGCCGGCAAAAGCCCAGCTGATATCGAGCACAAGCTGACACGCCAGCATGGCAAGGAAAATGAGCGGGTTTTTGAATTGCCGCCAGGTAAAGGTCACCAGCGCGTAAACGATGCAGATGCTGATAAGCTGTGAAAAGAACTGCGAAGCGATGAGGGAGGCGACGTTGTAATAGCCCAGCAAAAAGGAGTTGTAGGTTCTGTAAAAGAAGTACAGCAGCAGGGCGTATCCGAACGTCACAAAATAATTATAGCGAAAGTCCGGCTGCCCATGAACGGAAAGCGTATGATACCGGAACAGCAGCCAGGCAATAAAGAAGATCATGAGCGTCGCTAAATAATGCCACAGCTTCAGCGCCAGCATGGCCGCCTGCCTGTATTCACGGGGTTTCGCCGATTTGAGCTGACTGGCTACTTCATGAATGTCATGCTTCATCAGAATCACTCTTCTTTTTCTTGTGGATTCGGTTTTTCATGATCTTGCGAACATGTTTGGGTTTCTTTTCCAGCAAAACATAGCGGAAGGTTTTGGTGCCGTTGACGATCGATCCGATCAGGGGAATGCCCGATTTGCGCAGCCGCGTCAGCGAGGTCTGGATCTCATTGAGCTCCGACCCGTCGGCCATGACAACGAACAGCGCCGCATCCGCAATGCCGCTCAGGCGCAGCACCTCGGCGTTCTGCCCGATGGCGGGCGCGTCGATCAAAACCAGATCGTAGCCGCCATAAACGCTTTTGATCACGTCGAGCATGGGGAAGGTCAGGGTGTCCGCCTCATCCTCCAGCAAATAGGGCAGCAGGTGCAGCCCGCCGGTGACACGGACGATGGCGTCGTTCTTTTCGCTGTCGCCGTTATAGAGCGCGTTGAGCGATTTTTCGTATTCCGCCTCCACGCCGAACATCGGCGCCAGACACGGGTTCTCGAAATCACAGTCGACCACCAGCACTTTTTTGCCCGCTTCGGCAATCTTCACCGCCAGATCCGCCAACAGGGTCGTGCGGCCCTCTCGGCGGCCGGGCGAAGTGACGTAAAGCGATTTGATACCGCCCTGCACGATCCGATCCAGCACGATGTTGGCCGCCGAGGCAACCTGCACGTCCAGCCGGTCCGGTTCGATGTGGAACGGTTCGGATTCGGCAAACTTCGGATGATGCTCGATCGCTTCGAGCAGCTCCAGTTCAAAAACGTCTTCCATATCCTCGGCGCGGATCAGCGTGGGGTGAAGCAGCCGCCGGAGCACACAGAAGCCGACCCCGGCCAGAACGCCCGCCAGCGCCGCCATCAGCCACGTGCTCATGTCAAAGCTGCCGCCGAAAATATAGGTCGCCTTGGGTTCGTTCACGCGCACGACGTTGCCGATCATCAGGGTGTTGAGCATGATCTCGCTCGACGTCTGCTCGAGCATTTTCAGTATTTTGATGCCCTCATCCCGGTTGCGCCACATGAGGGACACCTCGATGATCTGCGTGGTTTCGAATTGGGTGAGAGTCAGATTATTCTGAATGCTCTTGGCGGAAACGCCGACCATGCCGAGCTTTTTGATCGTT
Source organism: uncultured Clostridia bacterium (assembly GCA_946405475.1). Lineage (GTDB taxonomy): Bacteria > Bacillota > Clostridia > Oscillospirales > Acutalibacteraceae > UBA8612. The sequence goes on along the minus strand of CAMJHI010000170.1, from coordinate 3,176 downwards.
TCGCTGACGTTTTTGTCGCTTTTGATGACGTACATCGCCTGCGACGTCAGTTCCTTGGCCAACGCGATGTCGTCTTTGGTGGGCGCCGTCGTGCGGGAAGCGAACATGCCGTTCTGGATCTGCGACGAAACGAGGTACGAGGCCTCGATCTTGTATTGCTTGGACATTTCGCCGCGGATGTAGCCGATGCCCGAAACCAGCATGCCGATGAGCAGACCGGTGATCGTGAACCCGATCACAAGCCATTTGCCCTTGAAAACGCTGTAAACGATCTCGCGCAGATGAATCATCGGTTTGCCGTTAATCATCGGCTTTCACCTCCCCTTCGGATTGTTCCTGTTGTTCCTGCTGTTCCTGCTGCTGCGCTTTCTTGCGCTTTCGTCTGCGGAGCAGGCTGACCGTCAGCACCACGAGGCCGGCGAGCAGCAGCGCGGCGACGAGCAGAAGAATAAAGTCAAGCAGCGTCCAGATGTATATGGCCTGCTTCTGAATCGTGTCAACGTCCCTCACGGTAAAGCTGATGCGGCTGGACGCGCGGCCGGCAGCCTCCAACTTGTAGGAGCCCGGCTCAAGCCCTTCGATCATCCGGTCGGTGCCGTTGGAATCCCAACTGTCAACGACCTGATTATTGCCGTCGTAAAGCGTGAGGTTGACGCCCTCCACATCCTGCCTGAGCAGCTTGTCGGCAACGCTCGCCGACAGGCGGATGGCGTAAGCCTGACCTTCGGCCTGATGCTTCGCTTCCCCGTTGATGTAGCCCCTTGCGTCGACCACGAACGATTGCGAGGCTTTGCCGTCACGGTAAGGCGCGGGCAGATCCTCAAGCGTCAGGCTGTAGGTGGTGCCCTTGGTCAGATCGGTCAGAACGACCTGACCGTTGTTGTCGGTGGTGACCCTGGTGCCGTCGGCCAGCATGAACCCGGCGCCCGGGATCGGCTTGTTGTCGTAAGTGTCGCGCAAGGTATAGATGATTTCGGTTTTTTCGCACAGCAGCTCGTTGACCGGCGTTTCGGTTTTGTCGACGCGCTTGACTTCCACCCGCAGCAGCTGATTGTCAACGGCATAAAACCGGTTCGCCTCTTTCTGGCGGATGCTGTAATGGCCGAGATACAGCCGCTTGCTTTCGGCGTAGCCCTGCTCGTCGCAGGTGACCACGTCGGCCACCTTGCCCTTTTCAAGGCGCACCGTTCCGTCGAGCAGAACGATATCCTCATCGGCCACGATCTCATACACACCGCCCGGCACGGGCGCTCTGGTGACGGAATCGACCGCGCGGAGCTTGATGGTGTTTTTGGCGGGCGAAAGCGGAACGGAAACCAGGAACGGATCGTTCCAGTCGCGCGTTTCGCGGATTTCAAACTTGGTGTTGCGCCCGCTCTCATACTTGTCGGGCGCCTTGAGGTTGTGCAGCGAATACCAGCCGCGGAAGATCTTTTCCGGCAGATAGAAGGTGCCGTTTTCCGTTGTCTGATACTGCTTGTATTCGATCTTGGTCGGATAGTAGGTGTAAAGGGTCTGCAGGCCGCTGACCGCATCCTGATTGGCGTAAAGCTCAAACAGAATGCCGCTTTGCTTGATCACGTTGCCGGTCTCTTCGTCAACGACCGAAACCAGCACCGCCGTTTTGCCGAAATCGTCATACGGCTGAATGTGGCCGTTCGTGTGCGATTCACCGCCGCCACCGCCGCCGTTGTCATCGTCGTCATAGCGATTGGTGAACGGATGCGTGGTCACGAAATGCGCTTCCTGATCAACGGACTGTCTGGTGCTCACGCCCGTGGCGTTCTGATCGTATTTGTGATCGTCTTTATGAGTCAGCAGCAAAAGCAGCAGCGACATGACCAGAAGAATCGCCAGCAGCAGTCCCACCATCATGTCGGTGGAGGACTGCCAGTAGTTCTCTTCTTCGTGTTTTCTGTTTCGCTTTTTCAACATGTTCATGGTGTTCCCAAACGCTCCTGTTACACGGTTTCACCGTCGATCAGCTCAGCAAACGCTGAAAACTGCATTTCGGGGTATAAGTGTCTGCCCATGCCGTATTCACAGCCGAGCTTTCTCAGCGCGGCCAGCTGCCGGGCCGACGCGATATTGGACACGGAAACGATCAGGTTCTTTTTCAGCGACAGGCTGAACACGTCGCCCATGCGCTCCTGCTCCGCCTTGTCCAGATCCAGAACGATCTCTTCCGCGTTGGTTTCGGGGAAATCGAGGATATCGCTGCCGAAGCCGAAGATCGACACCTTGTAGCCCTTTTTCATCAGCGTCTGCTCGGCCTTGACCGCCTCCTGATGGCAGGCCGCATAAGCCTCCAGCGAAACGGACACCTCAAAATCCCGGGGCGTCAGGTCGAATTCATTGATGAGGGAATCAAGGTACGCGGCCGGATCCCCCGCCATGATGAAGATCTTGGAGGCATGCAGCACAACGGGGACCGTGCGCTGCCCGCTCTTTTTGAGACCGCTCAGGCTTTCGGCCGCATCCCGCCAGACCTTTTGTTCAAGCTTGAGCAGGTAGCCGTTCGCCGCCACGACCGGGTAATAAACGGAAGGATGGATCGTGCCCAGCGTCTGATGTTCCCACCTCAGGCGGCCGACCACCTTGACGATGCGACGGTCATCGAGCTTGCAGACCGGTTCGTAAACCGTGGAGAATTCGCCGTTTTCGACGCCGGTCAGCACCTGCACCATGAGCCGCTGCTCATAAGAAGCGTCGGTCGAGAGCGTGCTGTTGGCGCGGTTTTCGGCGTTGTTGATCTGGGTGAGCAGCCGGATCTTTTCTTCGTTCTGCACGTAGTCGGCGGAGCGCATCAGCTCTTCCGCCGTCGGCTGGATCTCGGCGTGGAACGCTTCGAGGAACATATTCATCTCGCGCAGGGTGATGTTCCAGACGATGCGGTTGACGATGTTGAAAATGATAGAAAGAATAACGCCCACGATCGACGTATAGAACGCCGTGGCGATACCGCCGAGGAGCCGCTCGATGCTGGAGATCGTGGCGTCCACCGTGCTGAAGGACACGTTGCTGATACCGGTCATCAGGCCAAGGAAGGTGCCGAGCAGACCCAGAGCCGTGAGCACGCCGGCAAACTGCAGCACGACGCCGCGCCAGTTTCTCAGCTCCAGCGAATCCTCATTGATCACGTCTTCGATATCGCCGACCGGCAGCCCCTCCTCCTG
>CAMJHI010000169.1 GCA_946405475.1 uncultured Clostridia bacterium | reverse complement strand
CAGATCTGCGAGCCGCCCTTGGCGGCGGCCGCCGCGCTGGCGGTGACGGGATCGTTCAGGTGGATCTTTCCGGCGTCGATCGCCTCCGTGATGAGCAGCAGCGGCATGATCTTGGTCATGGAGGCGGGGCTGTAGCGTTCGTGCTCGTTCATCGCGCAAAGCGTCTGGCCGGTGGAAACGTCCACCAGAATCGCGGCTTTGGCGTTGACGGTCACGGGCAGGGTCCGGTCTTCTTCCTTGGCGGCAGCCGTAACGCCAAAAGAAGAAAAACATAGCAGCAGAACAAGGATTCCTGTCAGCGGTCGGTTTTGTTTCATGGCTGTGCACTCCCCTTTCTTATACCACAATTCATATGAAAAAGAACGGGAAACATGCGGTTTTGCGCAAAAAGTTGCACCGAAGCAAGAATTGTTATATAATGTTGCACAGCAATCCATTATGTTTGGAGAGTAACCATGAAAGCTGCCTTATACACCCTCGGCTGCAAAGTCAACCAATACGAAACGCAGGTCATCGGCGAAGCGCTGGCCAACGCCGGTTTTCTGATCGTGCCATCCAGTGAGGAAGCGGACGTTTATATCGTCAATTCCTGCACGGTCACGGCAGAAAGCGACAAAAAGACCCGGCAGGCCGTGCGCCGCTTCAAGCGCCTTCACCCGCATTCGCTCGTGCTGCTCACCGGCTGCATGCCGCAGGCCTATCCGCAGGCAGCCGAAAGCCTGACGCAGGCGGATATCGTCACAGGCAACCGTTCCACAGACAAGATCCTGGCGCTGATCCGGGAATACTTTGACAAGAAGGAACGGCTGATCCGCATTCAGCCGCACGAAAACGAAGAGGGGTTTGTTCCCTGCGCGATCTCGGAATTTGAAGAGCGCACGCGCGCCATTCTCAAAATCGAAGACGGCTGCAACCGCTTCTGCTCCTACTGTGTGATCCCGTATGCCCGCGGCCGGGTCAGATCGAAGTCGCTTGAGGATATCCGAACCGAAGCGCAGGCCCTTGCCGCGAACGGCTTTGCCGAGATCGTACTCGTGGGCATCAACCTGTCCGCTTACGGGCTCGGCACGTCGCTCAATCTGTGCGACGCCATCGAAGCGGCGGCTGAAATCGAGGGTGTCCGGCGCATCCGGCTCGGATCGCTGGAGCCGGATCATTTAACGCCCGAGCTGCTTGAGCGCATGGCAAAAAGCCCGAAGCTCTGCCCGCAGTTTCATATTTCACTGCAAAGCGGCTGCACGGCAACGCTGAAGCGCATGAACCGCCACTACACGGCAGAAGAATACGCCGCGCTGTGCGTCGAACTGCGCAGGCGGTTTGCCGACTGCACGCTGACGACCGACGTGATGGTGGGCTTTGCCGGGGAAACAGACGAGGAATTTGAAGAATCGCTGCGCTTCGTGAAAGAGATCGGCTTTGAAAAGGTGCACGTGTTCCCCTATTCGGCGCGCAAGGGCACCCGCGCCGCCGCCTTTGACGGGCAGATCGAAAAGAGCGTCAAGGAACAGCGGGCGCGGCGGATGATCGACGAAACCGAACAAATACGGGAAGCGTTGTTGAAACGGCAGATCGGCAAAACCGTTGAGGTGCTGGCCGAAACCGTGGAGCCGGACGGCAGCGCGACCGGTTACACGGCCAACTACACGCCCGTCACGATCCCTTCGGGCGCGGACTGCGGCGCATTTTATCGTGTTCTGATCACCGGAGCCGACCGGGAAACGTGTTTTGGCGAAATACAGGCCGAATAACGCAAGTTTTGTTTGACAAGACTTGTACGGTTTGTTAAAATAAAATTATACCTTATATAGAAAGAAGGGCACTCATGTCAAAAAAATATGATGCAATTGTCATCGGCGCCGGCAACGGCGGCCTGACCAGCGCCACGCGGCTTGCGCTCAACGGAATGAAGACGCTGCTGCTTGAAAAGCACAACCTGCCCGGCGGCTTTGCCACCAGCTTTGTGCGCGGCCGGTTTGAATTTGAAGCCTCGCTACACGAATTGTGCGGCATCAGCCCGCTGATCAACGACAACGGCAATCTAGCCAAGATTTTCAAAGAGCTCGGCGTTTTTGACCGGATCGAATGGATCTCGCTGCCGGATGCGTACCGCACCATGACGCTGGGCGACGGCGACGAAAACTTCGATTATGATATGCCGATCGGCAAAGAAAACTTTATTGCCAGAGCAGAAGAATACGTGCCGGGCTGCCGCGCCGTGTGTGAAGAGATCTTCGATTTGATCGAGCAGATCAACGACGGCGTCAACTTTATCAGCAACATCACCGACTTCAAGCCGAACATGGTCAAGGAGATTCTCGACAAGTATCAGAACTTCCTCAATCTGGCGGGCTATTCGGTCAATCAGGTGTTCGACGCGATGAAGGTGCCGAAAAAGGTGCGCGACATGTTCGCCGGCTACTGGTGCTATCTGGGCGTGAACCTTGACGAGCTGAACTGCATCCATTATTTCACCATGTTCCACAGCTACATCTGTGAAGGCGCGACCATTCCCAAAAAGCGCAGCCACGGCATCAGCTGCGCGCTGCTCGACCGCTTTGAGGAGCTGGGCGGCGAAGCGTGGATGAACACCAAGGTGGCGCAGATCCTTGTCAAAGACAAGAAGGCCTACGGCGTGAAGCTGGAAAGCGGCGAAGAGATCTATGCGGATTATATCGTGTGCAACGCTTCGCCCTACAACGCCTTCAACAAGCTCATCGACCGCAAAGAGGTGCCGGAATTCCAGCTCAAGAACAACAACGCCAAAAAGCTGGCCGCCAAGGGCTTTGCCGTGTTCCTCGGCCTGAACAAAACGCAGGAAGAGCTCGGCATGAAGAACCACACCTATTTCATTTACGACACGGCCGACACCAAGCTGCAGACCGATATGTGCCACAGCCGTGAAACCAACGGCGTGCAGGCCACGGTCAACCTCAATGCGGGCGACCCCGACTGCTCGCCCGCGGGCACGACGATCCTGTACATGACCAGCCTGTTCCTGGGAGACGACGCCTGGAACGACGTGACGCCCGCCAACTATGTGAAACTCAAGCGCGAATTTGCCGAAAAGATGATCGACAACTTTGAACGCGGTACGGGCATCAAGATCCGCGACAGCATCGAAGAAATCGAGATCGCCGCGCCGGTGACCTACGCGCATTACACCGACGCGCCCAACGGCACGATCTACGGCTATGATGCCGTGGGCACCAACAGCATCGTTCACCGCCTGATGACCATGGCGATGGGCGACAAGATCAAGCATCTGTACTTTGCGGGCGGTTACACCCAGCAGTGCATCGGCTTCTCGCCCTCTTACACGACCGGCAACATGGCGGCCGAGCAGATCCTGATTGATGCGGCAAAGGAGGCAGCAAACGCATGAAGCTTCATAAAACGATCGTAGTCAAATCAAAGTCCGCGGACTTTATGAACACGGTTTCCATGATCCCCAAGCGCCTGACCGAGATCAGATCCGCTTCGGCTGAGCCGGTCACGGCGCCGGAACGCTTTCAGGTCAACGCCGTTGCCAAGGCGCTCCACCCGACCGAGCTTTTCCTGCGCATCCGCCGCATCGAAGAGCATTCGCCCGACGTGAAGAGCTTCTACTTCACGTGGGAAAACAACGTGCCGACCCCCTATTTCCGTGCCGGTCAGTACCTGACCGTGCAGCTCAAGGTCGGTTCGTCCATTCTGACCAGACCCTATTCGCTGGCATCCTCCCCGTCCTCCGCGCTTCACGGCGAATACCACATCATGGTCAAGCGCGTGCCTGACGGCTTTGCTTCCGGCTACATTCTCGACAACTGGAAGGTCGGCGAGCGGGTGACCGCTTTTGCCCCCGAAGGCAACTTTGTTTACGAACCCCTGCGCGACGCGAAGACCGTGGTCGGCCTTGCGGGCGGCAGCGGCATCACGCCGTTTTTGTCATTTGCCCGCGCCATTGCCGACGGCACGGAGGATTTCAACCTGACCCTGCTGTACGGCGCGAGAACCAAAGATGAGATCGTGTTCAAGGCCGAGCTCGATCAGATTGCCAAAACCTGCGATAAGGTCAAGGTCGTTTACGTGCTCAGCGAAGCCAAGAGCGCTTCGGCCGGTTACGAAAAAGGCTTCATCGGCGCGGATCTCATCAAAAAATACGCCCCCGAAAGCGAGCCTTACAGCGTGTTTGTCTGCGGCCCCGGCGCCATGTATCGCTTTTTGGAAAAAGAGCTGCCAAAGCTCGGCATCGCCGACAAATACATCCGCATGGAAATGTCCGCCGGCGCGAGAAAGCTGGCTGACGAGCCCGGTTACCCGACCGACCTGCTGGGCAAGGCCTTCTGCCTGACGGTGGTCAACCGCGGCGAAACGACGCAGATCGAAGCCAAAGCGGACGACAGCATCCTCTGCTCGCTTGAAAAAGCCGGCATCGCCGTGCCCGCGCGCTGCCGCAGCGGCGAATGCGGCTTCTGCCGCAGCAAGCTGGTCAGCGGCGAAGTCTTCATTCCGCAGGGCGTCGATAAACGCCGCATCGCCGACGCGCAGTTCGGTTACATCCACCCCTGCTGCACCTACCCGCTGGGCGATATCACCCTGAAAATCAACTGATAAGCTTTCTTCCCCCAAGGCCTTATGCTTTGGGGGATTTTTTGCGGAGGAAACGATATGTATAAAATATCCGTGCCGACGAGCACGTTCGTGCTGGAGCATTACGGCAAAGAGGCGCTTTGGGAGGAACTGAAAAAGCTGGACTGCGAGCGGCTGTTCATTTGCCCGAATTCCGCCGGGCTGTTCAACGAGAACCGCGAGAAGGAATTTGCGATCATGAAAGAAAGCTGCGCCTGGTTTCAGGCCAAGGGGCTTGAGGTCGGCATGTGGATCTGGGCTTACTTTCTGAAAGCGGAACGCGGCTACAGGCGGCTGACGAATCCGTTCGGCCAAAAATCCGCCACACAGGTGTGCGCAACCGATCTGGAATACCGCAAGGTGATCGGCAAAATCTTGCAGGACGGCGCGCGGTGCGGCTTTGATTTGCTCATGTTCGACGATGATTTTCGTTACGGGTTTCACGACATCGGCTTCGGCTGCTGCTGTGAGAACCACCTGAAGATGATGGAAGAAGAACTCGGCGAAGCGATCACACTTGACAAGATCCGGCCTTATCTGCTCAGCGGCGCGAAAAACAAATACCGCGACGCATTTGTGAAGGGCAATGCGC
>CAMJHI010000168.1 GCA_946405475.1 uncultured Clostridia bacterium | reverse complement strand
GGCAAAGCGCTGCTGCAGGAGGACAAATTCGATCTGTATTTTCTCGACTATATGATGGATGAAATGGATGGCATCTCCCTGGCCCTGGCTCTGAAGAAAAAGTTTAACAACGCTGTTACGATCTGCTTTTTGACCGGTTATGATAACGTGGCGGAACGCATCATCAATGAGCGTGTCTATGCCGACGGTTTTCTTCGCAAGCCGGTCGATCCGCAGCAGCTTTACGACAAATTGGATCAGTTTTATAAAATGTCCTTTTTTAACCGGCTGCAGCTGAAAAGGGACGGCCGATATGAAACGATCTATCCGCAGGATATCCTGTTCGTTCAGGCGGTCGATAAAAAATCTCTGATCTATTTTTATGACCGTTGTGAGGAATATCCGATCTCGCTTTCCGAGCTTGAAAAAAAGTATCTGTCGCCCGATCTGTTCTTCCGCACGCACCGCTCCTACATCGTGAACATGATGCACATCGCGCGGTATGACAAAAAAGTGATCGAGCTGAAATCGGGCGATAAGGTGGAGCTCAGCCGGTTCAAGCCTTTTCAGGAAGCGTACCGCAATTATAACTTCAATCTGAACGCACGGTAAAGCTGATTTGCTATACCGGGCTGACCGTGCGACGTAAAAGGGGCGTTAACATGCAAACGATCTCTGCGTGGATCGGCGGTTCCTTCGGTGCCTTTCTGACGGTATCGTTTCTGGATAATCTGCTGTTTGTGCTGCTGTGCATCGTTTCCACGCTCACGCTGTTTCGTGTGCCGCTGCAAAGCAGGCTTTGGAAGTGGCTGACAGCGTTTGTGCTGTGCGGCGCGGTCGCCTGGTTCAATACGATGCAGGAGCTGCGCGGTTTCGGGAACGGCAGTGTGCTCTCGACGGTTCAGCTTTTGTATCCTTTTTTCCTGACCGGGTTGTTTTTTCCGCTGCGTTCCTTCTGGAAAAGCAGCGTGATCGTGCTCGGCGGCAATCTGGTGGATGTCATTAAATATTTCCTGCTGATCCTTTTCTTCGATTTTTCCTATGACGGGCGCAGCGCGGCGCTGGATCTGTGCATGGATACCGCCATTTGCTTTGCGCTGCTGATCGTGATGACAGGCGTGTTTCTCTTTATTGCCCGCCGGAGGAATACGGAGCTGCCGATCCTGCAAATTCGTTTGCCGCTTTATTTTCTGATCGTTCTGACTCTGGTGGTGTTCATGACGACCATGCTGCTGCTGGGCGTCAACCACAGCAGCGCCCGCCCGGCAGAGCTGATTTTTACACTGGCCAATATTCCGCTGTTTACCGGAACGGCCATTTACAGCGCCGTTGTGATCGCGCGAACGCGGGCGAGTGAAGAAAACTACAAAGCAATGGTCGAGCAGCAGATCCGCAACTATGAGCTGATGGAAAAGAAAAACGAGGAGCTTCGGATCTTCCGCCACGACTTCCCCAAGCAGATCCGTCCGCTGGCGGCGTGCCTGCATGAGGGGCGCATCGAGGAGGCGGAGGAGATGCTCCGTCACTTTGATCAAAGCATTGAATATGCGCGTCCGCGCTACGCCACGGGCAACACCATGCTGGATACTGTGCTGGAATGCGCCCAGCAAACGGCGCAGGCGGAGGGAATTCAAATCGTCTGGCAGCCCGGCAGCCTGTTCCCGCACACGGGGATCGCGCCGGAGGATATCTACACCATCTTTCCCAACGCGCTGGATAACGCGATGGAGGCGTGCCGCAGGCTGGGAAAACCGTGCGAGGTGACCGTATCGTCCCGGATCGCCGGCAACGCGGTGTATGTCAGCGTCAGGAACCCCGTTGCGGGCAAGGTCAACGTTCGCGCAAACGGGATCGAAACCACCAAAGCGGATAAAACCAGACACGGCTTTGGCATCAGAAGCATGAAAAAAGCCGCCGCCAAATACGGCAGCGACAATATACGCTTCACGCAGGAAGACGGATGTTTTATTGTCGATATGGAGCTGTGTTTGCCGGAGCAGGAGAACGGATAAGGAATCATCAAAACAGGGCAGGGGAAGAACCCCGGCTCTGTTTTTTCTTTTGACCTGCAGCAGGGGATCGGAACAAAAAACAGGCCGCCTTTGACAGCGGCCTGAAGCTTTTTTGGGGGAATGGCGGCGATTGGCGGGATCAATGGCCGAACAGACGAAGGATCCAGTTGATGAGCCCGCCGCCGTACGTTGTGGGCGGGCACAGGATCGGCAGCACGCCGACGACGTCGGAAGCGGCGTTTTTCGCCGTTTTCAAATTCTTCGCGGCAGTGGTCAACGTGTTGGCGTTTGAAGCGGCAACCGGAACGGGGGCTCTGGATTCGTCGCCCGAATCGACCGCCGGATCGACGGTCTTGAAATAGTTAGCGCCGGTCGCGCCGGAAAGAGCAACGTAATCGCCGACCGCTGCGGTGAAGCCCTGCGTCATGCTGACGGTAGGCGTTAAGATATACTTGATATGATACATCTTTTCCGCGTTGCTGAACGCCGTTTCGTAAAATTCAGTCGCCAGCCATGCGCGGATCGCGTTTGTTTGTGCGCTGTCGAGCGCGGCAGGATTTGCGCCGGTGCAGGAAACGGCGGCAACCAGACTGTCGCAGACGTAGATCGCTTCATTGTGCCATGTGACGACATGCCAGGTCAGCGGTTCCCAGCGATACCATTGCATGGCGCCGCCGTTGACGCTCACGGCACGGTAGGTGGGGCGGGCACAGGCTTCACTCAACCCGAACGGATTAGCGGTTAAGGAAAAATTGACGTCACAGTAGCGGATCACCGTGTTGTTGGGAAGAACCGTTTCGATCCAGTTCGGATTGGATTCGACAAGCTTTGCTTTCAGGAAAGCAAGCTCTTTTTCGCTTGTGACCCGGCTTTGCGGCCACATACCGAGCGTTATCGAGGAAGACTTGGTTCGATAAGCGTCGCCGGCCGCGGAACAGGGCACGAGAACGGCGCACATGAGCACGCAGGCCAGAATCAAAGACAAAACCTTTTTCATATATACCCCCTATCGGAATTCGGCAGATGAACACAGCTCCTGCCGAACCTGTCTTAAAGTTAACATATGGAATTATGTTTGTCAATCTGTTTTGACGAAGATTTGAAAAAAGTCACTCATTCGATCGACTTTTTGTTGATTTTCACGGATTTGCCGCTTTTGCGCGGGGTCGTTGGCGAAAAAAAGGTCAATTTATGCGGTTCACGCCGAAAACAGGCCGGTTCACGCCGAATCGGTTGCATTTTTCTGCCAAACGATTATAGTTGAATTGTATCATGGCGTAACGGATCATGGGCGCGGCGGTTCCTTCTCTGTTTTCTTTGGATGTCCGTGCTTGCGTCCGATATGGATTATACCATTTGAATGGAGGAATTACGATGCGAAAAACAAAAAAAGCCGTCGCCTGCCTTGTGGCGATGCTCATGGTCTTGAGCACGCTTCCGCTGGCGTTCACCGCCTCAGCCGCGCAGTCCGGCGTGTGCGGCGACGACCTGACGTGGACGCTTGAAAACGGTGTGTTCACGGTCAGCGGGTATGGCGAAATGTACGACAACGGCTTTCCCAGTCTGGATAGCTTGATGGATTCGGTACCGACCACCATTGTGATCGAACCGGGCGTGACGCATATCGGCGCGGGGGCTTTTCGCGGCTGGCCGGTGACCGAGGTTTCCATCCCGCAAACGGTGACAAGCATTGGCTCTGAGGCCTTCGCCTACAGCGGTCTGACGAGCGTGACCGTTCCCGGCAGCGTGCAAAGCTGGCCGCAGGCATTTGGCTACTGCCAGCAGCTCAGAACGGTGAGGATCGAACCCGGTGTGACGAAAATTGACGACAGGAGCTTCTGGTGGTGTAGGAACCTGCAAACGGTGGACGTCTTCCCTTCGACGTTGACTTCCATTGGCTTGGGCGCATTTATGGGCTGCTCTTCTCTGACGTCGTTCGGCAATGACGGCCATTTGGAGCCGCAGTGCAGCGCCATCCCCGACGGGGTTACCGAAATCGGGGATGCCGCTTTTGGCGAAACCGGGCTGACCGATCTGACGATCGCATGGAGCGTGACGAGAATCGGGGACAATGCCTTTGCGAACAGTGCGCTCACAAGGGTGCTGTATTTTGGCTGGAATGACGGCTATGAAAAGGTTATTTCCAGCTGTGCGTTTGCCTCCTGTTCCGCGTTGGAGAACGTGGAGCTGCCCGAAGGGCTGACCACGATCGGTTACGGCGCCTTTGCCGACACCGCCCTGTCGGATCTGCATATCCCGTCAACGGTGCAGAGCCTGGGAGAAGACGAATCAGGCTATCTTGAAGCCGACCTTTTCGGCGGAACGAATCCTGATTTTATCTGCTCCACGGCGCCCGACGGCGCCGCCATGCAGTATGCAAACGCAAAAAACATTCCGTTTGTGCTCTGCTATGACAGGTTGAATAACAGCAATGCCTGCGGCGACCACCTGACGTGGTCGGTCGACAACGGGGTGCTCACCATCAGCGGCGCGGGCGATATGGATGATTACGGAGTATATGGGAGCACGCCGCCCTGGCAGAATGAGACGTTTGACCGGGTGGTCGTGGGTTATGGCGTCAGGAGCATCGGTAATTACGCTTTCTACGGTTTTTCCGGTCTGACGAGCGTCACGATTCCCGAAACGGTCACGCAAATCGGCGCCGGAGCGTTTTCTCAAACCGGTCTGACGAGCGTCACGATTCCCGAAACGGTCGTGAGTATTGGTGACGGAGCGTTTAGTGGAACCGGTCTGACGAGCGTTCACATTCCGGATTCGGTTCTTCACATTGAATTCACCGCTTTCCACGACTGTCCTGATCTGGCCTTCCTTTGCTCGACCACAATGAACGGAGAGGCCAAGCGGTATGCGGATGACAGTAACATTCCGTTTGTGCTCTGCTATGATCAGCAGGGGAACAGCAACGCCTGCGGCGATCACCTGACGTGGTCGATCGAAAACGGCGTGCTCACCATCAGCGGCGCCGGCGAAATGTACGATTTCGGCAATCCCTACGATACTGAAAACTCCCTGAGACCTCCGTGGGCGGATGAGCTTTACGACGAGGTCGTCATCGGCTACGGGGTGACGAGCATCGGTTCCGATGCGTTTAACTCGGCTGGCCTTGAATCGAGTCTGACGACCGTCACGATTCCCGACACTGTCACGAGCATCGGCGACGAAGCGTTTTTGTTCTGTGAAAGTCTGTCCGGCGTCGTCATTCCCAACAGCGTCACGACCATCGGCGAGACTTTCACAGA
>CAMJHI010000167.1 GCA_946405475.1 uncultured Clostridia bacterium | reverse complement strand
ATAAAGCGAGCCCATGTGATTATCCAGGTGGGAAGGCTTCAGCCCGAGCTTTTTCAGCTTTTCGATCTGTGCGCGGATCTCCGCTTCGGTTTCAGCCAGATCGGCATGCTGCTCAAATTCATCGCTTTCGTGATAGAAATATCCGTCTTCATCGCGCAGCGACGGGCAGCCGTTTTCGCTCACCGGACCCCAGCGGTAGTTGCTCCATTCCGCCGTGGTGGTCAGATGCACGCCGATGGCAAACTGCGGGTTTTCTTTGGCAAAGCGAGCCGCCTCCGGCGCCCAGCCGCAGGGAGCCATGATGGTGGATGACGTGATGCCGCCGCTTTTGAGCAGATCGAACACGGCGAAGTTGGCCGCCAGATTCCCCGCGTGACACATGCCGAAATCATCGGCGTTGATGATCAGATATCTGTCCATACACATTCCTCTCCTGTTGCATGATATTTTATTATACATGTACGCGGCGATGATGTAAAGAAAAAAACACGATGTTGATTAAAGTTCGGCAAATTGTTAAAATCCAACGAAAAAAAGTTAGAAGAAATGCCGGATGATTCAGGGGAAAGATGGACAAAATCGGCCGTTTTGTCATAGAATGCGGCAAGGTCAGCAGAAGAATGAGCTGTCGCCGAACGAGAAGAAGCGATAGCGTTCCTCCACCGCCTTCTGATAAGCGTTCATGGTGTTTTCATAACCGGCAAAGGCGCAGACCAGCATGATCAGCGTGCTTTCCGGCAGATGGAAATTCGTGATCAGCGCGTCGATGCACTTGAACGAATAGCCGGGGTAGATAAAGATGCTCGTCCAGTCGTCGTCCGCCTCGATCCTGCCGAGCTTGGTCGCCACCGATTCGAGCGTGCGGCAGGTCGTGGTGCCCACGGCAATCACACGCCCGCCCTTTGCGTGGGTCTCATTGATGAGCTGCGCCGTTTCGGGCGGCAGCTTATAGTGCTCGGAATGCATCAGATGGTCTTCGATGTTTTCTTCCTTCACCGGGCGGAACGTACCTAAACCAACGTGCAGCACCACGCGGCCGATCTTCACGCCCTTCTGCTCGATCTTTTCCAACAGCTCTTTCGTAAAATGCAGACCGGCTGTCGGCGCGGCAGCTGAGCCGAGTTCGCGGGAATAGACCGTCTGGTAGCGTTCTTTATCCTTCAGCTTTTCAGTGATGTAATGCGGCAGCGGCATTTCACCCACCCGGTCGAGCACTTCGTAAAAACTGCCGTCGCAGGTGAAGCGAACCAGACGGTTGCCGCCCTCGAGCACCTCGAGCACCTCGCCCTTGAGCAGACCGTTCCCGAACGAAAACACGGCGCCGGGCTTGGCTCTGCGCCCCGGTCCGGCGACACATTCCCACACTTTATCTTCTTTTTGCGTCAGCAGCAAAAACTCCACCGTTGCGCCGGTATCCTTCGTGCCGAAAATCCTGGCAGGCAGTACGCGGGTATCGTTAATGATCAGACAATCCCGATCTGTCAAATAATCGACAAGATCATAAAAGTGTCTGTGTTCAATTTTGCCGCTTTTGCGGTCGACCACCATCATGCGTGAAGCGTCCCGCGGTTCAATGGGAGTCTGCGCGATCAATTCCTGCGGCAAATCATAATAAAAATCTGATTTTTTCATTGCAAATCACCTTGAAGTATGCTACTATATGGTGTATTATATTGCAAACCATATACAAATGCAAGCAGTTTGCAGATTTTCGGAGGTATTCAAAATGAAAAAGTACAAAGTCGGCATTGTCGGCGCCACCGGCATGGTCGGTCAGCGCTTCATCACGCTGCTGGAGAATCACCCCTGGTTTGATATCACCGTGCTGGCGGCCAGCGCCCGCTCCGCCGGAAAGAAGTATAAAGACGTCGGCGGCAAACGCTGGATGATGGATCAGCCGTTCTCCGAAAAAACCGGCGAAATGGTCATCATGGATGCAACCGCAGACGTGAAAAAAATCGCTTCGATGGTCGATTTTGTGTTCTGCGCCGTCGATATGAAAAAAGACGAGATCAAGGCGCTGGAAGAAGAATACGCCAAGCATGAGTGCCCCGTTGTTTCCAACAACAGCGCTCACCGTCACACCCCCGACGTGCCCATGGTCATTCCCGAACTGAATCCGGAGCATATCGAGGTCATCACCTCTCAGCGCAAACGCCTTGGCACAAAACGCGGCTTTGTGGCCGTCAAATCCAACTGTTCGCTTCAAAGCTATGTGCCCGCGATCTTCCCGCTGAACAAGTTCGGCGTAAAAGACGTGCTGGTCTGCACTTATCAGGCGATCTCCGGCGCCGGCAAAAACTTTGACACCTGGCCGGAAATGATCGACAACGTCATCCCCTTCATCGGCGGCGAAGAAGAAAAGAGCGAGATCGAGCCGCTCAAGATCTACGGCAAAATCGAAGGCGACGTCATCGTTCCGGCGACCGAACCGCACTTCACCGCGCAGTGCATTCGCGTGCCGGTCACCAACGGCCACATGGGCGCCGTTTTCGTCCGGTTCGAGAACAAGCCGAGCAAGGAAGAGATCCTGAAGATCTGGCGGGAATTCAAGGGCGTCCCGCAGGAGCTTGCGCTGCCCAGCGCGCCGAAGCAGTTCCTCAACTACTTCACAGAAGACAATCTGCCTCAGACCAGACTGCAGCGCGACCTTGAAGGCGGCATGGCCGTTTCCATCGGCCGCCTGCGTGAAGATACGCAATACGATTACAAGTTTGTCTGCCTTTCTCACAACACGCTCCGCGGCGCGGCGGGCGGCGCAGTTTTGCTGGCTGAGCTGCTTTGCGCCAAGGGTTATATGGATTGATGATTCAATGAATTGGAGGTATTTCCGATGAAAAAGACGATTTTTACCGGCGCCGGCGTTGCCATTGTCACCCCGTTTACCGCCGATAACAAAGTGAACTTTCCCATTCTGGGTGATCTGATCGATTATCAGATCGAAAACGGAACCGACGCCATCGTCATCTGCGGCACATCCGGCGAAGGCGCGACGCTGACGAACGACGAGCACGTTGAAACCATCCGCTTTGCTGTGGAGCACACCGCCGGCCGCATTCCCGTGATCGCGGGCACCGGCAGCAACGACACGGATTATGCCGTTCAGCTTTCCAACGAAGCCGAAAAGTGCGGCGCCGACGCGCTGCTCATGGTCACCCCCTACTACAACAAAACGTCTCAGGAGGGTCTGATCCGTCACTACGAATACATCAACGACCGCGTCAGCACGCCGATCATTCTCTACAACGTCCCCTCCCGCACCGGCATGAACATTCAGCCCGCCACTTATCTGGAGCTGTCGAAAATGAAGAATGTTGTCGGCACCAAGGAAGCCAGCGGCAACATTTCCGCCATTGCGCAGGTTGCGGCGCTGTGCGGCGATAACCTTTCGATCTATTCCGGCAACGACGATGAGATCACGGCGATCATGTCGCTGGGCGGCAAGGGCGTTATCTCGGTGCTGTCCAACGTGGCGCCGAAGATCGCGCACGATATCCCGACCCTGTATCTGGAAGGCAAGTGCAAAGAAAGCTGCGAGCTGCAGCTCAAATACCTTGATCTGTGCAACGACCTGTTCATCGACGTCAACCCCATCCCCGCCAAAGAAGCGCTGGCAATGATGGGCTGGGACGTTGGCGACGTTCGCCTGCCGCTGGCCGCCATGCCCGCTGCCAAGCGCGAAAAGCTGCGCGCCACACTGGTTCGCCACGGACTCATCAAAGAATAAACAAACAGGCGGCTTTATGCCGCCTCTATTTTATCGGAAAGGAATTTTCAAATGATCAATATCTTATTGAGCGGCTGCAACGGCGCCATGGGCAAGGTCATCGCCGCCCGCGTGGCGGAGCGTGACGATTGCCGCATTGCCGCCGGGCTGGATATCAACACAGCGTCCAACGGCGACTTCCCCGTTTTCGGCAACGCGGAGGATATCGACGCGCCGATCGACGTTGTCATCGATTTTTCACATCCTTCGGCTCTGAGCGGCGTTCTGCGTTACGCGCTGCAGAACAAAAAGCCGATCGTGGTGGCGACCACGGGCTTGAGCGAAGAACAGATTCATTCGCTGCATCTCGCTTCCTCACAGATCCCGGTGTTTTTCTCGGCCAATATGTCGCTCGGCGTCAACCTGCTCAGCGAGCTTTGCAAAAAAGCCGCCGAGGTGCTCGGAAACGATTTTGATATCGAAATCATTGAAGCTCACCACAACAAAAAGATCGACGCGCCCAGCGGCACCGCGCTGCTGCTGGCCAACGCGCTGAGCGAAGGGCTCAGCTATCAGCCGGTGTATGAATACAACCGGCAGGCCAAGCGCGAAAGACGCACCAAAAACGAGATCGGCATCCACGCCATTCGCGGCGGCACCATCGTGGGCGAACACGAAGTGATGTTCGCCGGCAACGATGAGATCATCACCCTGCGCCACAGCGCCCGCTCCAAGGCGGTCTTCGCCACCGGCGCCATCAACGCCGCGCTGTTTTTGCAGCAGCAAAAGCCCGGTCTGTATTCGATGAAAGACATGATCTGAAAATAACGGGAGTTGATCCACTTGAAAAAGCTTCTTTCCCTGCTGATGTGCGTGATCCTGATTCTGGCTCTGATCCCGGCTGCCGGCGCGCATGACAGTCAGACGGCTTCACCGGTCATTTTCATCTGCGGCTTCACCGGCTCCGGTCTTTACGATGAAACCGGTTACGAAATGTTCCCGCCGGTCTATGACAGTGTTACGGCAAAGGATATCGTCAAGCTCCTCCCCTCTCTGTTCTTCGGCCTGATGACCGGGCAGTACGGCTGGATGAACCGCTCGCTCGCGCAGGTCTTCCCTAACCTGCTGCGTGAATTCAACTGTGCCGCCATCAACGCGGACGGAAGCGAGGATTATCCGCTCACCGTGTATTCCCATGATCCCAAGCTTTGCCGTTCCCGCGGCACGGATTATACACTGCGCCAGATCGCCAAGGGCACCGGCGGCATCCACTATAATTTTTACACGGATTTCCGCAAGAACGTCGTTGACATCGCTGACGAGCTGGATACGTTCATTGACGGCGTTTTAGCCGGCACCGGCGCCAAGAAGGTGTCGCTGTTCGGTTACAGTCAGGGCGGCTCGGTGGCGGCGGCTTACCTGAGCGAATACGGCGAAAAGAATCTGCTTGACCGCGTGGCGTTTGTCAATTCTCCGATCTTCGGCACCAAAACGGCCTCCTCCGCCATGAACATCAAAAACCTTGATCTTAGCCTCAATTCGCTGATGAAGCTGGCGAAATTCCTCGGCGTTGACATCGGGCTTTACAATGAGCTGAGCAATCTCATCGACGTGCG
>CAMJHI010000166.1 GCA_946405475.1 uncultured Clostridia bacterium | reverse complement strand
GTTTTCGGTTTTTTCGTCGATGACGGCCGCCAGCAGCCGCTCGAGCACGGCCCCCACCGCGCGGCCGGTCACGCCCAGACGTTCGCTCACGGCCTTGCCGTCCACCGCAAGCTGCGCCAAAGTCACGCAGTCGCCGCGCGCGATGATCTGATCGAGCAGCGCGCTCGCTTCGTCGGCTTCCTGTTCGGTGAGGCGGCCGGTCAGCCGCGCAAATTCCAGCACCAGAACGCTGTTTTCCGCCCCGCATTGCCCAAGCAGCCGCCGCAGAGCGGGCTTTTCGGGGCGCAGCGCTTCGGGCGGGTACCCGGCGGCGGCCACGGTCTGCGCGATCACGGCGTTCGGGTAACGCAGCCGCCGCAAAACGGCTTCGGCGCCGCGGCCCTGTGTGAGCAGGGCGAGTTTGACCGGCAGGCAGGAGGCCCGCTCGATCTGTTCGGCCTTTGCCTGGTCGAGCACGATTTCGGGCAGGATCACCCCCAGCACGTCAGCAAACCGCATGAGCACGGCGGCGCAGCGGCCGCCCAGCAGCCCGGTCAGCTCCTCGCGGATGCGTTCCACGGCGATGCTGCCGAGATTGCCCCGGAGCTTGTGCACGGCGCGCTCGGTCGCCTCCTCCACGGTGAAATGCAGCGTGGCAGCAAAGCGCACGGCGCGCATGATGCGCAGCGCGTCCTCGTTGAAGCGGGTCTCGGGGTCGCCCACGCAGCGGATGACCCGGTTTTTCAGGTCGTCCAGCCCGCCGAAGGCGTCGAACACCCGGCCGCTGCGGTCGAGCGCCATGGCGTTCACGGTGAAATCGCGCCGCGCCAGATCGTCAACGAGCCGGTCGGTGAAGGTCACCTGCGCCGGGCGGCGGCTGTCGAGGTATTCGCCGTCGATGCGGTAGGTGGTGATCTCCAGCGGTTCGCCGAAAAGCACCGTGACGGTGCCGTGCCTGATGCCTGTGGGCACCACGCGGCAGTCAGGAAACACGGCCTGCGTCTGTTCCGGCAAAGCGGAGGTGCAGATATCCCAGTCGTTCGGCACGCGCCCGAGCAGGGAATCGCGCACGCAGCCGCCCACGGCAAAGGCCTCGAAGCCGTTTTCGTTCAGCCGGTCGAGCGCCGCGAGAACGTGCGGCGGGATGGCGACGGAAAAATCAGAACGTGTCATAAACAGCCACGGAATAGATCAGCTCCGGCACGAGCGCCAGGAACCGGGGCAGCCAGTTGGTGAAGGCGTAGACCGCCAGCGAAACATAGGAAGCCACGCTGCCCGCGGCGTAAGCGAATTTCGAGGTGGTGTTGTCGCCGGTGAAGGTGATCTTGTTTTCGCCGGTCTTTTTGGTCAGCTCAAGGTGGTCGATCGGCATGGATTCGTGCGATTGGTCGCCGAAAATATAGGCGTTGAGCGTGAGCTTGCCGCCCTCGATCTGAACGGTGTTGTAGCAGCCGCCGATGTTGCGCTCATCGGTGCTGCGCCAGTCGGAGCCGTTCCAGTAGTTGCCGTAGCCGTCCTTCTGCACCACGAGCGCGTCGATGAAGGCCTTGGGCATGAAGTGCTCCGCCAAAAATTCGCGGATCTCGTAGCGCTTGCTGCCGGCGGTGCCGGAAAGCAGGTAGGTGACGCCGTTGGGGTCGAGCTTGTTGCCGGTGAGGGGCTTGGTGCGCAGATACTGGTGATCGTGCCCGCCGATGACAAGGTCGACGTTGGTTTCGTCGCACACCTTGGTCAGGGTCTTCTGCAATTGCAGCGCGTCCGGCCACTTGCCGTCCTTGCCCAGCGTATAGGGCGATTTGTGGATGAACACGATCTTCCAATCCTTGTCGGTCGAGTTCATGTCGTTTTTCAGCCACTTGAGCTGCGGTTTGGAAACGTTCAGGCAGTCGTTGGTGTTCAGCACGGCAAAATGCGCGTTGCCGTAATCGAACGAATAGTTCACGCCGTTTTTCGTCTGCACGCTTTCGCGCGTGTCAAGGTTGAACATGTTGTTGAACCAGTTGGCCACGCCGAAGCCGTCATGGTTGCCGGACACGGGCGCGAGCAGATAGGTGCGGTTCATCTCGCCGAACGAGGCGTCGTACAGGTCCCATTCCTCGTTGGTGCTGTCGTTGGTGAAGTCGCCGCAGTTGGCGACGAAATCAAAATCGGGCAGTGTCTCGAACGCGGCGTTGAGCGTGGCGGCGCCTTTTTCAAAGTTTTCGGCGGAGCTGGCCTGCACGTCGGCGATTTCGATGAATTTGACCGTGTCGTCCGCGCGGCCGGTTTTGACCGTGCCGGTCACGGTGCTGCTGCCGTCGCCCACGGTGTAGGTGAGCTGCGCGTTTTCGGGCAGGGCGGAGGCGGTGACCTTGTGCATCCACATGCCTTCCCATTCTTCGCACACGGGGTCGGACAGGGTCGCGCGCACGACGGCGCCGCTTTCGTCGAACAGCGTCACCACGCTGTCGGCTTTTTCGGCGGTATACCAGCAAAAGCCGACGGTCCGGCCGTTGTCGCCCGCCACACAGGCGCTCACGCGCACGGGCGTGCGGCCGGTTGCCGCCGGTTCCGCCGCGGCGGGCGTGAGGAACAGGGCGGAAAGCAGCACAACGGATAAAACGAGGCAAATGATTTTGGCGGAGGCTTTCATGTCGGTCTTCCTTTCTTTATGCGTCGATCGCTTTGAAATACAGAGCCAGGCTGTCGCCGTCGTTCTGGCTCATGCGGGTCAGGTTCAGCCCGGCGTTCATCAGCGCCGCGCCGGAGCGGGTGAGATCAAGCGCTTCACAGGTATAGGTCTTGTTCGGGTCAAGCCCCTTCAGGCGCAGCGGGAACGCGCTGGATTCCGGACGGCGGATGATCACCGCCGTGAACAGCGCCTCGCTCTTGTCGGGCGCCACGTGGCCCCACGCGCAGCGGAAGGTGTTGTCGGTCGGGGCGATGAGGCGGTAGAAATCGCCGAAATGCGTCAGGTTGTAATATTTGTGATAATCCGCGACCTGTCTGCGGACGGTTTCTTTTTCTTCGTCGGTGAGCTTGTTCGGGTCAAGCTCGTAGCCGAAGGTGCCGCTCATGGCGACGTTGCCCTTGGTGGTGTAGCCGGTGCGGCGGTTGGCCGACACGTGCGCGCCCATGCAGGAGGGCGGATAGCACAGCGAGGTGCCGAACTGAATGGTCAGGCGCTCGATGGCGTCGGTGTTGTCGCTGCACCAGATCTGCGGCGAAAAATACAGCATGCCGGGGTCGAAGCGGCCGCCGCCGCCCGAGCAGTTTTCGATGAGCAGGTCGGGGAACGCTTTGGTCAGGCGATCCATCAGCTCATAGGTGCCCAGCACGAAGCGGTGGAACACCTCCTGCTGGCGCTCGGCGGGCAGCAGGGCGGAGCCGGCTTCGGTGATGTTGCGGTTGAAATCCCATTTGAGGTAGTCGATCTTGTTCTGGCTCAGCACGGAGGACATCTGTTCAAAGATGTTGTCGCGCACGTCCTGCCGGGTCATGTCGAGAATGAGCTGGTGGCGGCCCAGCGAGCGGGCGCGGCCCGGCACGTGCAGGCACCAGTCGGGGTGCGCGCGGTAAAGGTCGGAATCGGGCGAGATCATTTCCGGCTCGTACCAGATGCCGAATTTCAGCCCCAGCTCGTTCACGCGGCGGATCAGCTCGCCCAGCCCGCCGGGCAGCTTCTTTTCGTTGACGAACCAGTCGCCCAGCGAGTTGGTGTCGTCGTTGCGGCGGCCGAACCAGCCGTCGTCCATGACGAGCATTTCAATGCCCATCTCTTTGGCGCGCGCGGCAAAGGAAACGAGCTTGTCGGTGTCAAAATCAAAAAAGGCGGCTTCCCAGCTGTTGATGAGCAGCGGGCGCTTTTCGGTTTTCCAGCGGCCGCGGATGAGGTTGTTGTTGTAAAGGCGGTGGAAGATGCGGCTCATTTCGCCCACGCCGTCGGGCGTGAACACCATGACCACCTCGGGCGCGGTGAAGTGCTCGCCCGGCTCAAGACGCCAGCAGAAATCGGTGGCGTTGATGCCCATGAGGAAGCGGCTGCTGCGGTTGAAATCCACCTCGACCTCGGCGGCGAAGTTGCCGCTGTAAACGAAGTTGAAGCCGTAGACGTCGCCGTGATCCTCGCCCGCGTCTTTTCGGGCCAGCGCCACAAAGGGGTTGTGCTGGTGGCTGGACGAGCCGCGCTTGCTGGCAATGGACTGGATGCCGTGGCTCAGCGGGCGGGTAGTGAGCGTGCGCTCCTTGCCCCACATGCCGTACAGGTGCATCATGTTGTAATCCATGTCGGGCAGATCGACGCAGGCGGAATAAACGCGCTGCAGATCCATCGGCCGGTCGGACCCGTTTTCGACGATCACGCTGCGGGTCATGGCGCCGGTGTTGTGGAACACGGTGTAAAGCAGCGTGACCTTGGCGCCGGTGACGGCGTCGGCGGCGTCGATCGCAAGGGTCTGCGCTTCATCGTCGCTGTTGGCGTAAAGCGCGGGCAGCCCCTCCAGCGCGGGCTTGCCATCAAAAATGCGGTGCGACACGTAGCGGATGTCGGTGGAAGCGTTGCCGTCGGCGTTGCGGATGGCCAGCGCGGACAGGCGCATGTCGCCCGTGCCGTTGCAGGGATATTCCTGCGGAAACGCGTCGAGCGTAAAATAATAATCGTCGATGTGCGCGGGCGCGGCGCTGAACGAGGCGCTGCCGCTGCGGTAAGCCAGATCGGTCAGGTCGCAGTCGGGGATCTTCGCGCCGTAGTAGAGGTGGATGAGGTAGTTTTCGTCATACACCTGAAAGACGTAGCTGGACGTGGCGGTGTCGAGCTTGAAAATTTTGTTGGTTTCGTCAAAGAAGATTGGCATTGAGCATCCCTCCCGGATGATTTATTCCCTTTTATTTTAACGGCATTTCGCGCGCTTGGCAAGGGATTTTGCGCAAAAAACATCGACCCGCCGCAGTAAAAACAAAAACCCCGGCGCGCATGGCGTCGAGGTTCTTGTTCAAATGTTTTTTGTTCAAGTGCGATTAGCCGATAACCTTCTGGAGAGCTTCCACGATAGCAAGGCAAGCATCCTTCAGACCATCAAAGTTGATGGCAGCGTAAGCCTTAGCGATGTCGTCGATTTTGAAAGCCTTGAAGAAAGCGACGATAGCATTGACAACGATCGTAATGTAATCCATTCTGTTGCACCTCCTCCACTTTTTTTAATTAGACCCATTTTATCATACTTCCTTGATTTTGTCTACTGCTAAACCGAAATTTTCATTTTTTTTCAAAAACGCCAACAAGACGCAAAAAAAAGCCGGTATCCTTGTGCATATTGCTTGAAAAATCAAGGGAATCCTGCGGTCATGTTTTCCTTCCTGTGAAAAAAGCGGCAGATTCGTTCACAGCAGC
>CAMJHI010000165.1 GCA_946405475.1 uncultured Clostridia bacterium | reverse complement strand
CAGAGCAGACCCAATCTGTCGTAATGTCGCAGCAGCGAAATGTTTGCGCCGCACAGTCTGGCAAATTCACCGATTTGCATGTTGCTGCCTCCGAAAAAGAAATTGAAAGATCTTTCGCGGCCATCATAAGCCTGAAGTCGGGGTGAGAGTCAAGAAAAGCCGATTTCAAAAAATCATTCGTCGAAACACACCGTGATTTTTCCGTTTTCCGGCCGGATCAGCGGCCGGTCGCCGCCTGCAAAACAGCCCTGCGCCAATCGCAGCGCGTAAGGATAAGGTTCGCCCGTGAAGTCGGCGAACGCCAGCTTCATTTCCTTTTCGCTGTGCTCGCGGTAGGGCAGACCCGGCACGTCGGCATAAACAAACCTAAGTTCGCCGCCCGCGGGCATCTCGATCTCAAGCCGGTCTTCCCGCAGCGTGAACACGACCGCGCCGCAGTCAAGCCGCAGGCTCGTGTTGTCGATATTTTCACAGTCAAAGCGGCTTGCCTTGATCCGCTCGCCGTTCGCCGTCGGGTAGAGCCCGGCGCGCACGCCGCCTTTGGAAAAGCGGAACCCGTCCACGGCGGGCAGGGCGAAGGCCGAGCATCGGTCGGCGCGGCAGACGGAAGTCAGGTATTCCTGACAAAAGCCGTCGTCGTAAAGCTGCAGATCCCGGATCCAGACCTCGTCTTTGCCGTTTTTGAGGATGTTGACGCGGTAATGCTTCGACCAGTACCACAGGCTCTTGTGCCCCTCGTTCCGGTCGTCGGTCAGGGTGAGGATGGAGTTGACCGGTGTTTCACCATAGAGTGAAGCAAACCGCCGCCCGGTTTCGCTCAGCGTCAGCGCCTCGATCTCGCCCGCGTCGACCTTTTCACGCAGTTTTTTCAGCTGCATGCGCAGCGGCTGGCCGATGGCGTCCCAGCCGAAGGAGTTTTCCTGCCCGAACTGCGCATAGGCGTGGCTGAGCGGCTCCCGGCCGTAGTTTTCGGCCAGGTAGTTGTCGACCCAGTGCTCACTGCCGCCGCCGAATTCATAGACCGGCTCGAGCGTGACCACGCCCTGCCGTTCCTCCGGCGAACCCAGCCCCATGTCGTACTGATAGATCGGGTCGGGGCCGAGCATGCGGAACACCGGCAGATCGATCTGATTCTCTTTGTGCACGGCGGGCATGATGAGGTTGTTTTTTGAGGGGAAATAGCCGCCGTTGTAGACCCCGCCCCACAGGGTCATGCCGTCCGTGCCGTATTGGTCGCGGCAGATGCAAAAGGCGTCGAGCTTGTAGGCTTGCTGGATATAATCCAGCGTGAACGCGTCAAGGATCCAGCACCCGGCGACCTTCGGGTAATAACCGAAATACGCGCGAAAGCCCTCAAAGGCTTCATCCACAAGCTTTTTGCGTTCCTCCTGTGTGTAGGCGACCGTGATGTTGCAGTCGATCTTCCAATCCCACGGGTAGCGCCCGCGCCACGGAAGCCCCGCCCGCTGGCACAGCGGTTCCACGATCTCCAGCCATAAGCCGACCTCGATCTCGTCTGCGTATTCGCGGCACAGCGCGCGGTATTCCGGCTTTTCCAGCGCGTCGAACTGCAGCAGCACGGTGGAACGGAAACCGAATTCGCGGCACAGCGCCAGCTCGTTCTGCGCCGTGGTGATCAAAAAAGAATCGTCCTGTTTCCTCGGTTCGCACCCACGAAAAAAGTTGATGACGTTCGCAATGTTCCAAGTCATGGTCAAAGCCTCCTTTTTCTGTATCATAGCATAGTCGGGGATGAAATGCACCCGTTTTTTTCTTTTTCGTGCGCCGACGCTTTCCGAGTTGAATCATGGAAAAATGTTTGGTATAATCTTCTTGACAATTCATCATCCGGGAGAATAGAACATGAACATCAAAAAAGAACAACTCGATTTTCTCAACTGGGAATTCGGCGTGTTTTTCCATTTCGGCATCCGCACGTTCAACGAGGGGCATCGGGATTGGGATCTGAAGCCCATGGCGCTGTCAACCTTTGATCCGACCGATCTGGACTGTGAAGACTGGATCAAAGCCGTGCGCGACGCGGGCGCGAAATATGCCGTGCTGGTGTGCAAGCATCACGACGGCTTTGCCAACTGGCCGAGCGCCTATACGGATTATTCGGTGAAGAACACCCCGTGGAAAAACGGGGCAGGCGACGTGGTGCGCGACTTTGTCGACGCCTGCCGCCGGTATGATATCAAAATCGGGCTGTATTATTCTCCGGCGCAGTTCGGTTCCGTTTCGATGAACGGCAAAGAATACGACGATTACTTTATCCATCAGATCAAAGAGCTGCTCACGAACTACGGCAAAATCGACTATCTCTGGTTCGACGGCTGCGGCAGCGAGGGGCATCAATACGACACCGGGCGCATCATCCGTGAAATCAGAGCCTGTCAGCCGAACATCCTCATTTTCAACATGTGGGACCCCGACACGCGCTGGGTCGGCAACGAACGCGGCATTGCCGACAGCCCCAACCCGCTGTTCGTCGATTTTGAAGGGGAAAAACGGTTCCTCCCGGCGGAATGCGACTGCCGCATGCGCGCGGATAACTGGTTTTACAGCGACGCCGATGAGCACACCGTGAAAAGCGTCAACGAATTGATGGGGCTTTATGATTATTCCGTCGGGCGCGGCGCCAACCTGCTGCTCAACATCGGCCCCGACCGCCGCGGCAGGCTGCCCGAGGCCGACAGGCAGGCGCTGCTTGCTTTCGGCGCGGCCGTCCGCAAACGCTTTTCCGACCCCATTCCTTTTGAAGCGACGGTGCAGGGGAACAAGCTGACGCTGACGACCGAATACCGGCTGATCGATCACGTCGTTTTGTCGGAAGAGATCACCGAAGACGAGATCACCTCCTTTGAAATCTTCGCTTACCCCGCGGGCAAGCCCATCTGCGTTTATCGCGGCACGACGATCGGCCACAAGGCGATCTGCCGCTTTGCGCCGATCCCGTCGGAACAACTCGACGTCGTTTTCAACAAGCCGAAAGCGGTCGCCGCACAGTTGTATTACGCCGGAGAATGAGGGGAGATACCGCCATGAAAAGCAACCGCATTCACGTCGCCTACGGCTTTCACGTCAACTGCTATCATTCCTACCGCGGCGACACAAATGATGAGCAGGGCTTCGGGTCCGATCTGCGCATCATCCGCAAGATCATCGCCGCCCTCGATCAGCTCAACGCCGAGGGCATTCCCGTCAAGGGCACGTGGGACAGTGAGAACTTTTTTTCGCTGGAACGCATTCTGCCGGAATACGCCCCCGATATCCTCGAGGGGATGAAACGCCGGGTGCGCGAAAACGGCGATGAAAACATCATCATGGGCTACACCAACGGCGCGCTGGGTGCGATGCAGCCCGATGAACTGGCCGCCTCGATCGATCTGGCGGTCACCAACCCGCAGGGCTCGGGGCTTGCCGATCTGTTCGGCCGGTGTGAGCGCATCGTGCGCCCGCAGGAGGTCATGTTCACTCCCTCGCAGGTCACGGCCTATCACCGGCTCGGCGTGCGCGCGGTGTGCTTATATTATTCCTGCGTGCCGTTCGACGCGTTCCGGACGCTGGTGCCGCCGCTGGCGGACGAGCAGGCGTTCAACCCGCTCACGTTCACCTACAAGGGCGAGGGGCTGACGGTCATTCCCACTTATTCCAACGCCGACGTGTGCGACGCGGGCTGTCTGCGCGCGTGGGTGAAGAGCCTGCGGCAAAAGCAGCTTGACGGCAAGATCGACCGCGATCTGTTCCTGTTCATCAACATGGACGCGGACGCGATTTTCTGGGAAAGCCTCGATCTGCCGCTCATCGGCCATCGGCTGGCCAACACCGACGGCATCCGCGGGCTGGTCAGAGAGGTGGCCGATCTGGATTACGTCGTGTTCGATACGCCGGGCGGCTATCTTGACAAGCATGAACCGGTCGGCACGCTTGCCTTCACGCAGGACACGGCCGACGGCAACTTCACCGGCTACGCCTCATGGGCGGAAAAGCCCTATAACCGCAAGATCTGGACGGCGATCGAGCGCAGCCGCACCGCGGCGAAGGTGGTTCCGAACGAATCGGATTTTCTTGACCGCGTCAAATTGCTGTCCACCACGCATTTCGGCCTGGCCACGCCCGTGCTCAACATCCAGCGTGAGGCGGCGGCCGACGCGCTGGCCGAAAAGCTGAATCAGACCGCCTGCCGCGCCGACGGCACCCTGATCATTCACAACACGTCCGGCACGGCGCTGCAATGCCTGCAGCTTGCCTGCGGCGGCGCCGCCCCTAAGGTCGAAGCCGAGGGGCTGACCGCTTACACCGCCGTGCCCGTGGGCGACGGCAGCGTGTTTTTGATGCTTCGTTTTCACGAGGTCAAAGATCAATATGAGATCACGGTCACGGAAACCCCGTGGCAGAAATCCGACGCGGTACGCACCCTCGCAAGCGGCGCGGCAAAGCTTAGCTTTACGCGCGACGGGCAGATCGACCGCTTCACGTACCGTGACCGGACGATCGGCGGCGCGGATTTTATCCGGGGCTATCTCACGTATCACGGCAAACGATCCGCCTTTTTGCACAAAAGTCTGCTGCCGGGCGCCATCATCGGCGGCACGTGTCTGGAATGGCGGGGCTGCATCCCGCTGCCCGGGGCGCAGACGCTCGGCCGGTTCTGCTATCGCTTTTTCACGTCCGAGGCCGCCGAAGGCATTTTTGTCGTGACCGAGGTCGATTATCCCTACACCGCCGAGCGCGACGCGATCTCCACCGAAAACTCCACCCTCGGCCGCTATACCGATATGAAATGGCAGGAGGCCGTGCCGTTTGAGCTGTCGTTCCTCAACCGCGATCCCGTCTCGGTCATCAAACGAAATTTTGAAGGCGACCTTTCTTCGTTCCGCACCGCTTCCTACGGCGAGGCCGATGAACAAAACAAAACGCTCGCCTCCTTCAATAATCACCTCACCGCCGGGCTGTTCGGCGTGACCGACGGCGCAGGGGGGCTGCTTGTCGGCTGCGCGCGCAGCGTGCTCAATGCCATGGCCTGCTGCCCGATGCGCCTTCACGCGGGCGGCCGGGTCACGATGAACCCCTTCGGCACCTATTTCGGCCCGCAGCGCCATCACCCGAACCGATCGAACGACCGTATCCCGCTGACCTATTCGCTCATCGCGCCGCAGGGCAAAAGCCTCGCTCCGTCCTATAACGGCTGCAGCGAACGCGCCGTGCTCTGTCTGCTGCCGTTTGAGGGCAGCCTGCCGGAAGAAGAGCGGCTGGGTGACCTGCTGTCCTTTGCCGACGGCGCTTACGCCACGGGGCACAGCGGCTGCTTCGCCCCCTTTGCGGGCGACAACGTCACCGTTCACCGC
>CAMJHI010000164.1 GCA_946405475.1 uncultured Clostridia bacterium | reverse complement strand
ACTGGAACGCGATGAGCAGCATGGACGCGATCGAAAGCGTGACGAAAGAACGGTCGCAGAACAGCTCCTTGATGGTCGTGATCGCGCTGTAATCCTTGTCTTTCTTGTGCTTTTGCGGCGCGATGCGTTCTTTGGTCATCTTATAGTGCAGGAAATAGATCAGCACGGAGAACGCGGCGAGGACCACGACGCACCAGAACAGCTTGGTTTCGTCGAGCGCCTTGATGTCGGTGCCGTTGGCGTATTTGCCTGTCACGGTGTAAACGATCATCGGCAGCAGGATGGTGCCGGGCAGACCGCCTACGCCCGCGCCGATGGAGCGCCACATGGAAAGGGAGGAGCGTTCCAGCTCATCGTCGGTCACGACCGACGCCAGCGAGCCGTAGGGGATGTTCACGGCGGTGTACATCATGCCGTAAAGGATGTAGGTGATATAGGCATAAATCAAATATTTGGTCTGCGACAGGCCGGGCACCTTGAGGAACATCAGCGCCGCAGAAACCGCCAGCGGAATGGAGAACGCTAAGATCCACGGGCGGAACTGCCCCTTGGGGTTGGGCTTGCGCGATTGGATGAACGCGCCCCAGAGCGGGTCGTTGATCGCGTCCCAGATGCGGGCCACGAGGATGAGCACGACGATCTTGCCCGGGCTGATGCCCAGCGCGTCGGTATAAAACTTGTTCTGGAACGCGCCGATGAGCGAAAAGGTCAGCAGACCGGCGGCGTCGCCCAGCGCGTAGCCGACTTTATCCTTGAATTTAATCCCGTGGGTCGGGGTATTGGTTGCCAAAGTCATCTCTCCTAACTTTGATTATTTCACAAGCAGCGAAATGCCGCTGATCGCCATGAGAACGTAGGTGATTTGCAAAAAGACCTTGCGGCTGAGCTTTTTGGCAATGAGATTGCCGAGGATCAGCGCCGCGGCGAGCACGGCAGCAGACAGCAGCGTCAGCCGAACGGTGTTGGGCGTGAACGCGCCCCCGAAAAGATCGGTCACGAGGATCACGCCGTTGAGGATGATCCACACGGCGCTGAGCGTGCCGCGAAATTCATCCTTGTCGTGCAGCTTGGCGCCCGCGTAGGTGACCAGCAGCGGCCCGCCGCACACGAACAGCCCGTGCACCACGCCGGCGATGACCAGCAGCGCCGCCGAAACGGGCGCGGGCCATTCTTTTTCTTCGCGGTGCGTGTAAAACTTGACGGCGTTCATCACGGCGAAAACCAGCACCAGAACGCCCAGCGTTTTATACAGCAGCGTCGGGTTGCCGGTGAAATAGCGCTTGAGCCAAAGCCCCGCCGCCATGCCCACGAGCATCACGCCCGTCATTCGGAACAGCTCTTTTTTGTTGATCTGCCGAAAGCAGGCGATCACAACGTAGACCGACGCGGCAAACCCCAGCGCGTTGAGGATGGGGCGCGCCGTATCGTAGCCGACGAGCAGCACGGAAAACGGCATGGCCAGCACCGTTCCGGCAAAGCCGGTGACGCACTGGATGATGTTGGTGAGAAAAACAACGACGAAAAACAGAATGTTTCTGACCATCAGAATGCTTCCACCGGCAGGCCGAGCAGGTTGCCCAGCGCGCACACGTCGTCGTAAATATCGCCGAACGTCACGGCAAAATGCGGCTCCCAGCCGCCCTTGACGGCGTTTTCCACCAACTGCCGCGCGTCATGTTCTGTTTGGATCACCGTCGAAACGCCGTAGAACTGCTGCGGCTTGTCCAGCGCCTTGCCGCGTGCGGCAAACAGGCGGAAGCCGCCGTCCGCCGTGCGGCCGATGCGCAGAATGGTCGCTTTTTCTTCCGCGCGGCAGCCGAATTCCAGCGTGGGGCCGATCTTGCGGTTGCAGTGCACTCTGGCGCACGCGCCGGTATCGCAGCGCGCCAGCGAGCAGGGCGCCATGCCGCAGTGCCAGAAGGTGACGGTGTTTTCCGCTTCGTCAAGCGAAACGGGGTCGCCGAAAAACGCGCTTTTGCCGCTGAGCAGCGCGGCAACGTACATCGTCAGCGCGCCGTAGGCGTCGGCTTCGCACGCGCTGGCTACGCCCAGATCGTTCAGAATGCCGAGCACGGCGCACACGGGCGTGCCGAAGGCGGTGAAGAAATCCGGCCAGCAGCGGCTGGCCAAAGCGCCGATATCGTGCGCCTTGACGTATTCGGCATATGATTTATAAAGCGCGGCAAAGTCGCGCACGTTCTTTTCGTTGATCTTGTCCAGCCCGCCGATGCGGCTGCGCGCGTCGTCCAGATAGGGGGCAAGCTCTTCGTCGGAATAGCCCTTGGCTGTGTCGATCAGCTCCCGCGCCTCAATGGATTCCAGCGTCACGCCGAACACCTTGAGCATATCCGCGTCGAGCGCGCGCCCGAAGCCGAAGCCCTGCGGCGTGTGGCCGACCTGCAGCAGCTGCAGCGACTGCAGCGCGGTTTTTGCCTTGGCGGCGTTGAGCACGGCGGCGATTTTTTGCCGCACGCTTTCTTCTTTCGGTGAACCGAACACGTATTCAAACGGGCGGCCGAACGCCGTGAGGGTGTTGGCGGCCGAAAACGCGCCGGTCAGGCTGTTCAGGCGCAGACGTGTGCCGTCGATCACGGGCTCACGCAGCGTCCACAGCAGCACGGGGCAGTCGAGCCGGTGCAGTATTTCGCTCATGTAAGCCGCGTTGGCGAAGGTGAGGTTCTGCACAATGGCAAAATCGGCGTTCTGACCGGCCAAAAAGGCCTGCAGCGCGTCAAGGCTCAGCAGCATTTCGTCGGGGCAAAGCACCGTTTCGTCCAGTTCCCGCAGCAGAGCGGCGCTCTGGTCAAACTGTTCTTTGGCGCTTTCCAGGTGGAACGTGCCCACCCCGATGGGCAGGTAAATTGCTTTGAAGTCCATGTTGATCAATCCTCGATCCCGTTGACAATTTTGTAAGTGGCGCGCCAGTCTTCCTTGCCGAGCCCCATCGCCATGCCCTTATCGTAAACGGCCTTGCAGTTGGTCAGGCCGGGCATGTCGAACCCGAGCTGCGCGGCCAGACGCTGCGCGATGCCAAGATCCTTGTGCTCGTTTTCCAGGGAAAACGCGGTCGTCCAGTTTTTGTTTTTGAGGTTCTCTTTTTGCGATTCCAGATAGAAATTGCCCGCGCCCCCGTAAGAAACGGCCGTGGCAAAATCGTCAATGGAAATCCCGGCGCGGCAGGCGAGACCGAGCGTTTCGTTCACGCCGTTCTGGATCTGCGCCACCAGCGCGTTGTGGCAGATCTTCATGGTGATGCCGGCGCCGTTTTCGCCCATGCGGATGACGTTGCAGCCCATGTATTTGAGCACGGGCTCGATCACCGGGTAGAGCGCTTCGTCGCAGCCCACCAGAATGCCCAGCGTACCGGCGATGGCGGCGGGCTTGGATTTGACCACGGGGGCGTCCGCCCACTGCGCACCTTTAGCCTTGACCATGGCGGCGCATTCCAGCGACACGGCCGGGTCAATGGTGCTCATATCGATGCAGATCTTCGTTTCGTCGATCACCGGCAGAATTTCGGTGTAAACGCTTTTGACGTGTTCCGATTTCGGCACCATGGTGATGATCACGTCCGCCTGTTCGGCCGCCTGCGTGTTGTTGTCGCAGGCGATCGCGCCCGCGGCGGCGAGCTTTTCCACCTGCGCGCGGTTCAGGTCGGACACGAACACCGGATCGTCATGCTTGCTGACAATGTTGGCGGCCATGGATTCACCCATGATGCCAAGCCCGATAAAGCCGATTTTCATGGCTTATTCCTCCGTGATGGTTTTATCCCACGCGGCCTGGAATCTGGCCAGACCGTAATCCGTGAACGCGTGGTAGAAGCTGTCCTTGAACACCTGCAGCCCGGCGGTGACGATGTCCGCGCCCGCTACGGCGCAGTCGACGATCTGTTTGCCGTTGCGCACGGCGGCGCAGATGATCTGCGTTTTGCCCAGGAAGCCGTAGTTTTCGTAAATGGTCACGATGTCCTGAATGTACTGCGTGCAGTCCTCGCCGCTGTTTTCCTTCCAGCCGATGAAGGGCGAAACGAACAGGCTGTTGTTTTTGGCGGCGATGAGCGCCTGCGAGGGCGAGAACACGAGCGTGAGGTTGGTGCGGATCCCTTCCTGCTCCAGACGGCGGGCAGCGGTGATGCCGGCTTCGGTGCAGGGGATCTTGATGACAAAGTTCGGGCACATTACGGCGATCTTGCGCGCCATGGCGATCATTTCGTCGGCGTCGTCGAGGTGGGGATTGATCTCCACCGAGATCGGGAACACGTCCCAGCCGGCAATGCCTTTTTCCTTGACGAACTCCGCCAGCTCGCCGATGACGGTGAAGAAGGGCTTGCCGCTGTTCATAATGTGGTTGGGGTTGGTGGTGATGCCGTCGATGCCGAACGTGTCATAGGCCTCGCGGATCTCGTCGATTTTTGCCGAGTCAAGAAAGAATTTCATATTTGATTTCCTCCATTATATTTTTCAGTTGATCGTTTGCTTTTTTGCGGTAATAAACGGGGATCTGCCCCAGCGGCGCGTGCGCGGTGACCATGCCGCCGTCGAGCTCGCGCCCGGTCGTCAGCTCGATCCATTCATCCCGCGGCAGATACACGCGGCGCTGCTCCGCGCCTTTTTTCAGGATGGGCGCGACCAGAATATCCCGACCCAGCAGGTATTCCGTGCATTCTTTGTAGGCGCTCGCGTCGTCATAGTGGAAAAACAGCGGGCGGATCACGCTCAGGCCGGTCTGCGCGTTTTCGCGCACGGCGTCTTTTAAGTAAGGCTTGAGGAGCTTGTGAACGCGCGCCATTCTGGCCTGATGCTGCAGCACGGTTTCCGACGCGTCGAACTGCGCGTTGAGGTCGGGGTTGTTGCCCTCGTGGCTGCGCAGCAAAAGCGAAAAGGCGTTCATTTCGCACCAGCGCATGTATAATTCCTCGCTGCGGCGCATTTTGCCGAACGTGGTGTAGCCGCCCGTGTCGGAATGACTCAGCCCGAACCCGCAGCAGGCGAGGGAGAGCATGGCGGGGATGACCGAGGGCAGCCCGTTGTCAACGGAAAAGTCAACGTGGTTGTCGCCGTTCCACATCATCACGGAATAACGCGGCGTTTCGGAAAAACCGGCTCTTGTGAAAAACAGGATATCGCCCAGACGCCCGGTCTCTTCGATCACCTCGCGGTTGAGCTTCGCCCAGCGGGCGGGCCAGGTGTTGTGCACCAGCTTCGGGTCTTCGCCGCTGAACAGCACACAGTCGGTCGGCAGATATTCGCCGAAATCGGCCATCCAGCCGGACAGGCCGAAGTCGAGCATATTCGTCTTGATCACGCCCTTGAGCCAGTCCCACGCGGCGGGATTGGTCAGGTCGACCATGGCGGCGGGGAAGGTGGTG
>CAMJHI010000163.1 GCA_946405475.1 uncultured Clostridia bacterium | reverse complement strand
CGAAAAGGCGGAAGGCGGAATCAATTAGGAATTATGAATTAGGAATTAGGAATTAAGGGTGACCGATCGATCGCTATCAGCTATCCGCTATCGGCTAAACCAAACCTCTTAACTTTTCATTCTGACCTCTGAACTGCGAAAGGCGGAAGGCGGAATCAATTAGGAATTATGAATTATGAATTAGGAATTAAGGGTGACCGATCAA
Organism: uncultured Clostridia bacterium; assembly: GCA_946405475.1. Classification (GTDB taxonomy): domain Bacteria; phylum Bacillota; class Clostridia; order Oscillospirales; family Acutalibacteraceae; genus UBA8612. The sequence continues at coordinate 5,226 of CAMJHI010000163.1, read as the reverse complement.
TCGCTATCAGCTATCAGCTATCGGCTATCCGCTATCGGCTAAAACCAACCTCTTAACTCTTAATTCTGACCTCTTAACTGTTTCAGCCGTTTCATCACGTCGTTTTCGCCGCGGCCGAAATAATCGTGCAGGATCTTATATTCGGCGTAAAGCTTGTCATAGATCGCGGCATTTTCGGGGATGGGCTCATAGATCGTGTCCTTGACCTTGCCCATCACGCGCGCGGCTTCAAACGCGTCGTCAAAGCCGCCCCTCGCCTTGCCCGCGGCGACCGCACCGAAAATGGAGGCGCCCAGCGCGCCGCCCTGATCGGAACCGGCGATCTTGATGGGCATGTTGATCACGTCGGCGTAGATCTGCATGGTCATGGGGTCTTTTTGCGAAATGCCGCCGGCGGCATAAAACGCGTTGACCGGCACGCCCTGTTCGCGGTAATTTTCGATGATCATGCGCGTGCCGTAGGCGGTGGCCTCGATGAGCGCGCGGTAAATGCCCTCCGGCTTCGTGCGCAGGTTCATGCCCAGCATCAGGCCGGTCAGGTCAACGTCGACGAGTACGGAACGGTTGCCGTTCCACCAATCCAGCGCGAGCAGACCGCTCTCGCCGGGCTTTTGCTTTTCGCATTTTTCACGCAGGAGTTTGTGGACGTTCACGCCCTTTTCGGCGGCCTCTTTTTCATAAGAAGCGGGCAGGCAGTTTTCGATGAACCAGCCGAAGTGGTCGCCCACGCAGGACTGACCCGCCTCGTAGCCGTAAAGCCCGGGCATGATGCCGTCGGACACGACGCCGCAGATGCCCTTGACCTTCACTTCGTTTTCCCCCATCATCATGTGGCAGGTCGAGGTGCCCATGATGGCGAGCATTTCGCCCGCCCCGGCGATGCCCACGGCCGGCACGAACACGTGCGCGTCAATGGTGCCGGCGGCGACAGCCGTGCCCGGCTTCAAGCCGGTGAGCGCGGCGGCTTTTTCGGTGATGGTGCCGGCAAAGGTGCCGCTGGGGATGATATCGCGCGAAAACTTTTCGTCAATGACGTGCTCCATGCGCGGGTCGAGCGCCTTGAAGAAATCGTCGCTCGGGAAGCCCGTCGCCTTGTTCCACATGGCCTTGTAACCGGCGCAGCAGGAATTGCGCGTTTCTTTGCCGGTGAGCTGCCAGACGACCCAGTCGGTCGCTTCAATAAAGCGGTCGGTCTGCGCGTAAATCTCGGGCGCTTCGTCGAGGATCTGCCACAGCTTCGGGATCGCCCATTCGGACGAAATTTTGCCGCCGTAATTGTCCAGCCATTCTTCGCCGCGTTCCAGCGCGATCTCGTTGAGCTTCGTCGCGTATTTCTGCGCGGCGTGGTGCTTCCACAATTTCACGTAGGCGTGCGGCTCCTCGGCGTATGCGGGCAAAAAGCACAGGGGCGTGCCGTCCGCTTTGGTCGGCAGCACGGTGCAGGCGGTGAAGTCGATGCCCACGCCGATGACGTCCTCAGCCGAAACGCCGGCCTTTTGCATCGCGTCGGGGATGGTGTGCGCCAGCACGTCCAGATAATCCTGCGGGTGCTGCAGCGCCCAGTCCTGCCCTAATTTTTTGCCGCAGGGCAGCGCCTCATCCATGACGGCGTGCGGATAATCGTAAACGCTGCTCGCCAGCTCCTCGCCCGTCTGCGCGTTGACCACCAGCGCGCGGCCGGACAGCGTGCCGTAATCCAGACCGATCGTGTATTTTGCCATGATGTTTCCTCCTTCTTATACGGTCAGGGAAGCGATGATGCCGGAATACAGCTTCACCGGATCCTCATAAAAATTATTCTTCACGGTTTCCACCTGCATTTCATCCGCCACGAACACGGTCAGCCGCATGAGCTGCGCCTTGGGGTCGGACACGCTGAAGGTGACGTTGTAGCCGCCGTCGGGCAGTTTTTCGACCTCGACGGTGTTTTCACGCTTGCTGCGGGCGAGCGTGAGCATTTTGATGGCGGCGTTGATCGCCTTTTCGCGCACGGATTTGGGCAGTTGGCTTTCGAGCGTTTTGGCCGAGGAGCGCCCCCGTTCGGTCACGCTCAGGTATTCTTCGCAGTCGATGAAATCCGAGGTGACGGAGCCGCCTGCGATCAGGTCGCTGATGGCCTGATTGATCTCAAAATAATTGGCCAGCCCTTTATCCAGCGCGATCTCGCACAGCTGGGCGCGGGTGATCGTTTCGTCGATGCCGGAAAGCAGGTAGCACACCAGCAGCTTGATCTCGCTGCGCGAGCGCAGGCCGCCCGGCTCGATGCCGTCGTCAAAGGTATAATTGTCCACGTTAGCTTTCCTCCGTTAAAAAATATTTGAGCGCGGAATAGCGCCTGGCTTTTTTGTCGTTGCGGGTCATGCGGTAAACCTGTTCCTCGCTGCCCAGCAGAATGAGCAGCTTTTTCGCCCGTGTGACGCCGGTGTAAAGCAGGTTGCGGTAACCGAGCTGCTCGGTCACGTGCAACAGCGGGATGATCACCGCGTCAAACTCGTTGCCCTGACTTTTGTGGATGGTCACGGCATACGCCAGCTCCACCTCGCGCAGGTTGTCCGGCAGATAGACCGCCTCGCGGTAATCGTCGAACTCGATGCGGGTGGTGCCGTCCGGTTTGATCTGCACGATGCGGCCGATATCGCCGTTGAACACGCCCGCGCCCCGTTCGCCGTTGGGCTTTTCCCACTGCAGGTCGTAGTTGTTTTTCACGTGCATGACCTTGTCGCCCTCGCGGAACAGGAACATGCCCACCGTGATCTCACGCTTGGATTCATCCGGCGGGTTGATGCGCGCCTGAAGGCGGCGGTTGAGGGCGTAGGTGCCGTTTTCGCCCTTGCGGGAGGGGCAGAGCACCTGAATATCGGTGAACGGCGAATAGCCGAACGCGCGCGGCAGGCGGTTGGCGCACAATTCGCACACGCCCTCGGCCACGCCGTCGGTGGTGCGGCGGTTCACAAAGAAAAAGTCGCTGTCGGTGCGGTCGAGCACGGGGTTTTCGCCCCGGACGATGCGGTGCGCGTTGGTCACGATCAGGCTGCGCTGCGCCTGACGGAACACCTCTTTCAGCTCCACCACGGGCAGCAGACCGCTTTCGATCAGGTCGTGCAGCACGTTGCCCGCGCCCACGGGGGGCAATTGGTCGCTGTCGCCCACCATGATCAGGCGGCAGCCCAGCGGCAGCGCGTCGAGCAGCGCCGAAAACAGCGTGATATCCACCATGGACAGCTCGTCCACGATCAGCACGTCCGCCTTGAGGGGGTTGCGCGCGTTGCGGGCAAAGCGCTGGTTATCGTTGTCATCCCATTCCACCTCGAGCAGACGGTGGATGGTTTTGGCCTCCATGCCGGTGATCTCGCTCATGCGCTTGGCGGCGCGGCCGGTGGGGGCGGTGAGCGCAATGCGCAATTCGTCTTTTTGAAACAGCGCGATCATGCCGTTGATGGCGGTGGTTTTGCCGGTGCCGGGGCCGCCGGTGAGGATGAGCATGCCCCGCTCCACCGCCGTGATGATCGCGGCCTTTTGCTTTTGCTCATAAACGATGCACTGCTCGCGCTCCATGTTTTCAATGTCCTGCAGCAGCGTCGGCTTGCCGGCGGGCGGGAACGAGCACAGCACCTTGATGCGCTCGGCCGCCTTTTGCTCGGCGCGATGGATCTGCGGCAGGAACAGATATTCTTTGTCGTGAAAGGTTTCGGCCTCGATCTGCCGATCCTCGACCATGCCGTCCACCGCTTCCTCCACTGCGGCCGGGTCCGCGCCCAGAAAACCGGCGGCCAGCGGCACCAGTTTTTCGCGCGGGGCGCAGGTGTGGCCGTTGCCCAGGTTGTGGCGCAGGGTGTGCAGAATGCCGGCGCGGGTGCGGTGCTCGCCCGGCTGATAATCGGGCAGCGCCTGCGCGATGGCGTCGGCCCGCTCAAAGTTGATGCCGATTTTTTCGGAGCAGAGCAGATAGGGATTGTTTTCCACCGTTTCCACGGCGCGCACGCCGAACACGCGGTAGGCGTTGAGGCATTCGCGGGCGTTCATGCCGTAGCGCTCGAGCGCGATGAGCGTCTGGCGCACGGCGAACTGCTTGGAAAACTCTTCGCAAATCTCATAGGCCTTCGCGCGCGAAATGCCGCGCACGGCGCTGAGCCGGACGGGGTCGTGTTCGAGCACGTCGAACGAATCCTCGCCGAAGGCGTCGATGATCTTGCGCGCCGTCGCCGCGCCGATGCCCTTGATGGTACCCGCGGCGAGATATTTATAAAGATCCTCCGCCGACGAGGGCAGAGAACGGGTGAACGATCTGGCTTTGAACTGCTGCCCGTAAAGCGGGTGCGTGGCAAACTCGCCCTGCACGGTCAGCTTTTCGCCCACGGCGGCCTCGGGCATCACGCCCACCACGGTCACGTATTCGCCGTCGCATTCCAGCTCCAAAACGGTGAACCCGGTTTCTTCGATATGGACGGAAATATCTTCGACAACGCCGGTGATTTCAACTTCGTTCGTGTTCATCCATTCGTTCACCTTTCATCAGAATGCGGCACAATTCCTCCCGCGTGAGCCATTCCATGCTGCCGCACTGGCGGCAAAGCGCGCGGCAGGCCCGGCTCTCTTCCTCCTTCACGCCGCAGTCAATGCCGAGCACGCGGCACGACCCCGGAAAACAAAAAAACGAAAGCCGAAGCTGCGCCGCATAGAGCCGCCTGGCGCAGTTGCGGTCGCCCGCGTCAAACAGAATCAGCACTTCACGTGCCGCGCCGCGCGCCACGAACCGCAGCGCCAGCACATAGGTCAGCGCCAGCGCGCCGCACAAAGCCGCGGCAAACACGAGCGCTTCGATCACGGCGTTCACCATGAAAGCCACCTCCGAAACAGATTGTATGCCATTCTATTCCGGCGGGGCGAAAAATGCCAAAGCAGTCAGCCGCGCAGGTTTTTGAGCCTGCGGCGGCGGCGCACGAAGCGGGGCGTTTTCACGGCGATGGCCTGCGGTGTTTTTTCGAGCAGAATGAAGATCATGGTGGTGATCAGCTCATAGGGCAGCGGACAGAATTCGCCCGGGTTCACCAGCGACATCATCGTAACGCCCAGGAACGAAACGGCCATGGTGAGCGTGAAATGATTCACGCGCGACACAATGACCCACACGCGGGTGACAAAGCGCAGCGTGAAGCAGACCACGCCGACGATGCCGAAGGAGCCGATGATCTGGAACGGCGCGGAATGATACCAGCACAGCGCACC
>CAMJHI010000162.1 GCA_946405475.1 uncultured Clostridia bacterium | reverse complement strand
CGTTCTCAAAAATGCCGACGGAACGCCCGCCGTGATCGAAGTGTTCAACGGCCGTGACGCCTACAAGGTTTCGTACAAGGGCTATTATCAAAGCGGCCTGTTCAAAAAGAACTGGGATAGGTTCTGCGAGGTCACGCCCGTGCGCGAGGCCGGGACGGTGCATCTGGATAATTTCTGCATCGCGCAGAACATGAACCCCTACGTTTCCGTGGAAGAAGAGGACGAAGCCCGCAACAAAATGCTGGATTATATCGCTTCTCTGGGCATCGACGTCACCACGGAATACACCTACCGTGAGCTGGAGCTTCGCGCCGATTCACCGGAGCATCCGATCAAGTATTATTACCAAGCCCAGGGCAAAGAGCCGCCCGTCGGCGATTGGCGTGAAGCACCCCTGCGCACCCTCGGGCGCATTCCCGCCTCGTGGTGGACGAGCAACATGACGGCGCAGGACTGCATGACCATTCCGCCCGCGGTTTACAGCGGTCACCTGACCGACCCGAAGCTGCTGGCGGCGTTTTACGGGGCGATGCACGGCGAAGATATCTGGATGGATAAAAGTATCGACGCGAAGGATTGGGCAGGGGAGTTCCTCGAACAGTTCTGCACGCTGCAATTGCCCTATTTTTATCTCAACCGTTATCAGCGCCAAACGCTCACGGAAACGGATGACGGCTATATCGTCGGCTTTCCCGACGGCGTTGTCAGCAACGGCGTTACGGCCGAGATCACGAAAAACGGCGCAAAGCTGAAGGCGGGCGGCGACGTGCTTTTGCCGCTCGACGATGACAACACGGTGTTCATCGCTTATTCCAAAAACGGAAAGAGCGGCGAGTGGGAGATCCCCGACGCTGCCTTTCCAAAAGCCGCCGTGGCCGAAATCACGGTCGACGGCCCTGTCGCCGTCGGCGAAGCGGTCATTCAAAACGGCAAAATCACACTGAATGTAAAACCCGGTCAGGCGCTGGCCGTTACAAAAGCATAAACAATTTTGATTTTAAGATCGGAGAAGGATGACTATGATCAAACCATACAGCGGCATGCCCATGCGCTTTGCGCACACGGGCGTGACTCAGTTTGCCCCCGAAAACACCCTGGAAGCCTTTCAGAAAGCGGCCGAGCTTGGCTGTGAAGGGATCGAGCTTGACATACAGATCAGCGGCGACGGTGAGATCATCGTCACGCACAACGGTTCCATGGGTTACATGACGTTTGACGCGCATCAGGACGTGCTGCGCGAGATGACGGTCGAACAGATCAAGCAGTTCGATATTCCCTACCGCAACGCGCTGAAAATGAAATATCCGCCCTATCCGTGGACGGAGCACACCGGCGGCCGCCGTGTCGTGATCCCGGAATGCCACCCCGAAAGCCGCGTGACGCACCTGATCACCTTCCCAGAATTTGACGCGTGGCTTTCCACGGTCGATTTCGATCTGAACGTGGAGGTGGAATTCAAAACGACCGGCATGTGCCCGCGCATGGATGAGATTCTGGCCAAGTCCGACAACGTGTCGCAATACATTCTGTTTTCCGGCGACTGGCGGGTGCTGGAGGAAATGCAGGAGCATTACCGCAAAAACGGCAAGCCCGCGGGGCTGCGTCTTGGCGCGAACATCCGCTTTATCAACGACGACACCATGGATTTTGTCCGCCGTTCCGATTTATGGGAAGTCGGCCTGAACAACGAGGCGTTCACGAAAGAAGACGTCGAAATGTTCGCGTCCATGGGCATCAAGGTCTTTTCCAATCTCGGCGATTACCCCGAGTGGTGGAAGCAGATCGGCGAAATGGGCGTGACCGGCTTCAAAACCAATTATCCCGACGCTTACACCGAATGGTGGTCGGCGAACTGCGCCGATTGAGCCGACTTGCAAAATGACATGATACGGAGGAATACAGTGTGAAAACCTGGCAAAAAATCACGTTTGTCGTCGTGCTTGTGGTTTTTGTTTCGGCGTCTGTTGCGATTTCCCTTGTTTCCATTTCCCGACCGCCGTATAAGTATGACGAGATCAGCGTCAGCGAGGGGGCGCCGGTTGACGGCTGGGAGTTTTACGCCTTCAACGGCAACAACTCCACCAACTCGCTCCACATTGATTACGTGCGCGATAAGAACGGCAACGACCCGGACGAAACGAAACCGGTCGTGGCCGTGCGCAAATACGCCGTTAACGCGGATGAATACATCCGTGAGATCACGATCGGCGCTCATGTGAAACACATTGACGAAACAGCGTTCTTTAACGTCAAAAAGCTGCAGCGCATCACCGTTGATCCCGCCAACGAATGGTTCAAGGATATTGACGGCGTGCTCTATTCCAAAGACGGCAAGACCCTGATCCTCTATCCCATCTGCTATGGAGAGCAGCCGACGGAAAAGGAAGACGAATTCACTTATCCGGATTCGTATCGGGTACCGGATGGTGTGGAACGCATCAACACCTTTGCTTTCCTGAAAAACGGCAACCTGCGTGACGTCACGCTGCCGGAATCCTTAAAAGAGATCGGCGATATGGCGTTCTTTGATTGCTGGCGGCTCGGCTCCTACGATTATGACAAGGCGAATGACGCGCTGCTCGGCACGGGCTTCGCGCTGCCGGATTCGATCGAAAAGCTCGGCTCCGACGCCTTCAGCAAGTGCGGCAATATCGCGCCCGTGCTCTATATTCCCGCTTCGGTCAAGGAGATCGGCCATCATGCCTTCTTCTCCTGCGGCGGAATGAAGGACGTTTATCTCGGCGCGGCCGACGACACACAGTTTGAATCGGGCGAAGCCTGGATGCCCAAAAGCATCAAGGCCGGCGCGATGTGGAAAGCGCCTGTGCCGCAATACGGAAAAGAACGGGCGGACGCTGATCAACTGATTTCTGCCTATCAGGCAGAAACGCTGACCAGACTGAGAGAGGAGGCTAAGGAAAATGGCTGAAAAGAACGGCGAAAAGCAATCCTTCTTCACCAACATCAAAGAGCATTGGAAAACCCCGGCGCCCGGCCGCTATGTTCCGTTTAAGGAGTATCTCTCGATTTTCGGCGCCATCGGCGGCGATTACACCCTTGCCTACCTCAGAGGGTTCCTGTCCTTCGGCACAGGCTGTTATCTGGTCGCCTTTTATTACCAGATCCCCATTCTGACCTTCTCGGCGATCCCTGCGTTCTTTATCGCGATCAACTACCTGTGGAGCATTCTCAACATGGGCGTCGACGCCAACCTCGGCTTTCTGCCCAAAAAGGTGGAACGCAAATATTTTGCCGTTTATCTGAGCTTTTCCGCGCTCGGTCTGTCGATGCTCATTTTTGACGGTTCCGCTCTTTTGCCGGAACGTGCCAGGTTCTTCCTGGATTCTCATTGGCCGGCGCTCAACGCATACAACATCTTCAAAATCTTCGGCACGTATTTCCTGTGCAACGGCTGGGGCGGTTTCCGCGGGATCGTCGTCCGCAAGCTCCTGCTGAAAAAGCTCGGGCGGTATAAGCTCTTTGCCTATGCCAACATCGTGCAGGGCATCATCATCACACTGCTGATCTGCTGGCTGCCGCTGTATGAGCAGCCGATGACGGAGCGCGTGTGGAAGCTGTACCTGCTGTTTTCCCTTTACGGCATGTTCAATTTTCAGGGCTTCACGCAGGCGGTCGCCAACAACATCAGCCCCAATCAGGAAGAGCGCATGCTCGTGCGCGCTTACCCCGTCAAGATCAGTCATCTGGTTCAGAACATCGTCAACTTCCTGCTGCCCACCATCGCGGGCGCGCTGTTTGTGGAAGGCATCCGCGACCGGGATATGTTCCGCTACCTGCTGCCCGGTTTCTTCCTGTTCAGCTCGGTCATCATGTTCATCTGCCTGCGCAATCTGAAGGAGCGCATACCCGCGCCGCCCATTGAAAAGAAGGAATATTTCTCCTTCTGGACGTGCATTGGCGGTATCTTCAAGAACAAATACCTCTGGATCAATCACGCCGTCGGCCTGCTCGATTCCCTCGGCAACGGCATGCTCAACATGAAAACGATCCTGATGATCTACACCTGGCGCGAAACAGGGCTGTTTTTCTCCATCGCGGAGATCGTGCTGAAATTCGCCGGAACGCCCGGACAGATGCTCTCGCCCTTTGTGCGCAGGCGGTTCCAATACAAGACGCTCGTCATCTTCAAGTATCTGGTCTGCGCGCTGCGCTCGGGCGCCTATATCTTCGCCTTCATCTTCCTCGGCAAGAGCCTGATGCTCTGCGGCTTCGTTCTGTTTATCGCTTACTTTATCGGTGATATGCTGCAATCCGCCGTCAACGTGGCGCAGGAGGATATGGGCATTCGCATCAGCGACTATCAGATGTATATTTCCGGTGAGCGGTTTGAAGCGTATCAGGGCGTGATCGGCTGGTTCACCGGCCCGATCTCCTCTCTGGTCAGCCTGATCATTCCGCTGATGTTCGCGGCGATCGGCTTTACGTCAGACTGGGACGTGCTCTATATGGACGACGTGCGCGTGAAGTGCATGGTCGTCGGCATCGCGTTCGATTTGGTGGGCTATTTGCTGATGATCCTGCCCTATATCTTCTTCTGGGACTTCACGGACGAAAAGCATAATGAAGTCATGAAGGTGCTGCAGGAACGCGCCGACGCGCTCAGCGACAAACCGGCGGAAGACGCCCAGGCACACGAAGAGGCTCTCGAGCGTCAGACCGTGCCGGAAACGCAGTGAACGAAATCAAATCATTACGGGAGGAACTTATGAAACCGTTGAAATTCTTTTTGATCACAGATACGCACTATTTCAAAAACAGCCTTGGCGCTTACGGCAAAGAATATGAAGATTTCATGGATGGCGAACAGAAATGCTTTGCCGAAACGCAGGCGATGAATGAAGCGCTTTTCGCTTATCTGACCGAGGCGAAGCAGGCTGACATCGTGCTTATCGCGGGCGATCTGTCGTTCTGGGGCGAACGGGAGAGCCACGACGCGTTCACCGGCCTGCTGCACGACCTGAAGGCGAGCGGCAAGCGCATCTGCGTGGTCACCGCCGGGCACGATTTCGGCGATGAATCGTTCTGCTTCAACGACACCGGCCGCCATTCGGTCGAAGGCACGCCGTATGCAGCGCTGTATGATTATTACCGCGAATTCGGCTATGACGACGCCATCGCGTTCAACAAGGAACATCTGTCCTATGTGGCCGAGCTTTCCGACGACGTGCGGCTGCTGGTCATCTGCAACGATATCGACGGCAAAAAGCATATCACTTACGACGATGAATTTCTCGGCTGGATCGAGGCGCAGGCAAAGCAGGCGCAGGCCGACGGCAAGATGATGATCGCCATGGAGCATTATCCCGTTCTGGCCGGTCAGCCGATCCTGTCGCTGATCGGCGACGCGCGCCAAGCTCAGGCGCAAAAGCTGATCGATACGCTCGCCGACAACGGCGTTCACCTCATCTTTACCGGCCATATGCACAACCAGAGCATCAACGAAGCGGTCACGGAAAAG
>CAMJHI010000161.1 GCA_946405475.1 uncultured Clostridia bacterium | reverse complement strand
GCTCACGGCGATACAGGGGGTCGTGGTGGTGGTGCCGGCGATCATCTGAGCGCCGTCATCCAGCACCTTGTTGTAGGCGTTGATGGACTTCTCGGGATCGTGCTCGTCGTCCTCGTTCAGCAGCTCGATCTGCAGGGGGTTGTGGTTGGATACGCCGAAATATCGTACCTTGCCGCTTTGCTCTAACTCATCGAACGCCGCCGCCACTTCTTCGGGTTCCATGAGCGTGTCGGGGCGGTGCAGCAGCAACACGTCCACATGATCGGTTTGCAGCCGTTTCAGTGAGCCCTCCACCGCTTCCAGAATGTGCTTTTTGGAAAAGTCATAGCATCCCTTGCGAATGCCGCATTTGGTCTGGATCGTGATGCGGTCACGCATTGACGGATGCGCTTTGAGCCAATCGCCGAACAGCGCTTCGCACCGGCCGCCGCCGTAAATATCCGCGTGGTCGAAGAAATCGATCCCCAGCTCCAGCGCCGTTTCGATCACCCGCTCCGGCGTCTCTTTTGCGTCCGTCAGCCGCATGCAGCCCATGGCAATGGCGGAAACCGGCAGCTGCCCGCCGAGCATTCTTTGTTTCATAGCAGTTCCTCCCCGTGTGTCTTATGCTTTTATCGTACCATAAAAAGGGAGTCCATTTCAATTTTTTTCCAATTATTCGCCGGAATGATTGCAATATTGAGTCGTTTTCTTTATACTGGTAGGCAAATGTATCGGATCATGGAGGAGTCATGCGATGAACGAAAAATATCCTCATCTGTTTTCACCGGTCAACATCGGCAAGGTGACGCTGCGCAACCGTGTTGTGATGGCGGCCATGGGCATGAGCCAGTCGGATCACGGCTTTGTCAATCAGGCGGTTCTCAATCACTATGCCGCGCGCGCTAAGGGCGGCGTGGGCGCCGTGGTGGTGGAGGTGACCTGTGTGGACGCGCCGCTGGGGCTTAACACAAAGGGCATGCTCGTGATCGACGACGACAAATACATCCCCGGCATGACGCAATTGGCCGAGGTGATCCATGCGGGCGGCGCAAAGGCGTTTTTGCAGATCAGCCACACCGGCCGCGGCGCAAGGCGGGCGATCATCGGGCAGCAGCCGGTCGGCCCTTCCGCCGTGGCGATGCCGTATTCCTTCATGATGGGTCTTGGCAACGAAACGCCTCGCGCGCTGACGGTCGAGGAAATCCACGCGATCGAAGAAAAATACGCGCAGGCGGCTCTGCGCGCCAAAAAAGCGGGCTTTGACGGTGTGGAGCTGCACAGCGTCGGTTACTATCTGGGGCAGCAGTTCCTGTCAAAAACCGCGAACGTGCGCACAGACGAATACGGCGGCAGCCGGGAAAACCGCATTCGGTTTCACGTCAACATCATTCGCCGCATCCGCGAGCTTTGCGGGGAGGATTTTGCGGTGATCGTGAAGATTTCCGTCATCGAAATGGGGCGGGACGGCGGCATTTCCCTGCCGGACGGCGTTTATTACTGCAAACGTCTTCAGCAGGAGGGTGTGGACGCGCTCGAGATCCTTGCCGGCAAATGGTCTGGCGAAGCAGGCAAAAATGAAAAGCCGGAATCGGCTTATCCGGATTGCATGGCGGTGGCGCTGTGCAGCCTGATGAAGGCCGGTATCGCGCTGACCACCGGCAAAAAAGCGACCGTGCCGCTCATCGGCGGCGGCCGCGCGCAAAACCCGGCGGCTGCGGAAAAAGCGCTGGCCGCGGGTCAATGCGAAATGATCTTCATCGGTCACGCACTGCTGGTGCAGCCGGATCTTGTCAACCTGATCGAACAGAACCGGGAGGATGAGATCCGCCCCTGCATCGGCTGCGGCCACTGCATCGATCATCAGCTTCAGCACGGCGGCAAGGCGATCTGTTCCGGCAACGCCGTGCTGGCGCGGGGCGATAACAATTACACGATCCCGCCCGCGCAGAAAAAGAAACACGTCGTTGTCGTCGGCGGCGGTGTGGCCGGTGTGGAGGCTGCCCGGATCACCGCTTTGCGCGGACACGACGTGGAATTGTTTGAACAGGATAAAGAGATCGGCGGGCAGATGAACGTGGCCTGTGTGCCGCCCTTTAAGCAGCATCTGGGGCTGCTCAAGCCCTATCTGCACCGTCAGCTCGTGCTCACCGGCGTTCGGGTGCACCTCGGTCGTGCGGTCACCAGGGAAGACCTGCTTGCCATGAAGCCGGACGTGATCGTGTGCGCAACGGGCGTCAGACCAGCTCAGCCGCCGATTCCGGGCATAGAGCTTGCCTTGCATGCCAAACAGGTTTTGCAGGGCATGGCGACCGGCAAACGCGTGGTCGTGGTCGGCGGCGGCTCCGTCGGGTGCGAAACCGCCGAGCTGCTGGCACAGCAGGACAAGCGGGTGACCGTGGTGGAAATGCAGGACGAGCTGGCCGCCAACACCGGCAAAACGGCGCAGACGATTTTGCTGGGTCACCTGAAGGCGCGCGGCGTGCGGCTGATGACCGGCTGCCGTGTGGAAAAGATCACCGAGACCGCCGTTTTTTGCCGTCAAAAGGACGGCAGCTCCGTCACGCTTCCGGCGGATTCCGTTGTAATGGCGGTGGGCGACGTGCCGGAGGATTCGCTCTATCAATCGCTGAAAGACGACGGGATCGAGCTTTATAACATCGGCGACGCCAACGGCGGCGGGATCATCCCAAACGCTGTCTACGACGGATACACCGTCGGCTGCCGCATCTGAACTAATTGGAGCATCTTATGCCGAAATCAAAGCAGACTTCTATGACGGAAGGTCCCTTTTTCAAAAAGCTCGTTCTGTTTGCCGTTCCCGTTACGCTCACGGGGCTGCTGCAGATCGTGTATAACACGGCCGACACCGCCGTGGTGGGGCGTTTTGCGGGCAAGACCGCATTGGCGGCGGTCGGTTCCACCGGCTCGATGATCAGCCTGATCGTGAACCTGTTCACCGGTCTCGCCATGGGCGCGGGCGTGCTCACGGCTCGCATGCTCGGCGCAAAGGATCAGACTGGCGTGCGCCGCTGCGTTCACACGTCCATGGGGCTGAGCCTTGTGTGCGGCGTGGTGATCTGCGGGCTGGGCGCCGCGTTTTCGCCGACGCTCCTGCGCTGGATGCAGGCGCCCGCCGACACCATCAGGCTGTCAACGCTTTACGTTCGCATCTATTTCCTCGGCGCGCCCGGCTCCATGGTCTTCAATTTCGGCGCCGCGATCATTCGCGCCACCGGCGACACCAAGCGGCCGCTGCGTTATCTGGCGGCCTCCGGGCTGGTGAATATTCTGCTCAACTTGTTCACCATCATCGTGCTGCACTGGGGCGTGGCCGGGGTAGCGGTCGCCACCATTTCCGCGCAGTATCTTACGGCGGTGCTTGTGATCCGGCGGCTGATGACGACCGACAGTGAAGTGCGCCTGACGCTGAAAAACGTTCGCTTTTTCCGACGGGAGCTGGCGGAGATTTTGCGCATCGGCGTGCCGGCGGGCCTGCAGAACGCACTGTTTTCCATTTCCAACGTCATCATCCAGTCGAACGTCAATTCGTTCGGTTCCGACGCGATGGCGGGCATTTCGGCCGGTTCCAACTTTGACGCCTATATTTTCACCGCCACGAACGGCTTCACGCAGGCGGGCATGAATTTTATCTCTCAGAACGTGGGCGCGAAAAAGAAAGAAAATATCCGCCGCATCTGGCTGATCTCGCTGGGCAGCGCCTCCTTTGCGGCGGCTGTGCTGGCTGCGCTCGGCTTTTTGCTTCGGTTTTCGATCGTCGGCTTGTTCACGACCGACCCCGCCGTGCTGACGGTCGGCGCGGAACGTATGGCGCTGATCATGCCGTTTTACGTGTTCTGTTCGCTGCTTGACGTTACGGCGGGCTGCGTGCGCGGGCTGGGCAAATCGTTTCAGATCATGCTCGTATCACTGTTCGGCGCCTGCGGCATCCGTTTGATCTGGGTGTTCTTCTTTCTGCCGCTGCGCCGCACGCTGACGTTCCTTTACATTTCTTATCCGCTTTCCTGGGGCGTCACGTTCGCGGTAGCCGTCGGACTTTTCCTGCTGCTGACGTCGCCGCGGCGGCTTGACCGGATCCTGCAGGAAGCCGAAAGCAATTGATATCCTGTTCACTTTTTTTCAGGTGTAACGGCGAAATCTGAACGCATAAACAGGCAGAACATCTTGCATTATCATTCAATCTGTGCTATAATCAACAAAAATCATAGGTCAGGAGGTAAACTTTTGGCTAAAACTGATACAATTGAAGAAATTAACGAACAAAAAGACGAAGGCTTTTACGCCAAACAAAACCGTCGCTACGTCGGCACGAAGGAAAGCATCGGCTACGTCATCTTCGACATGGCGCAGAGCTTCAACATCGACGTTTTCGCCACGCGCTTCATTACCAACATTTTCAAGATCGACCTGCGCAAAAAGGCGACAGCCGACGCGATCAACAGCGTCTGGGATATCGTGAACGACACGTTTTCCGGCGCGCTCGTCGACAAGACCCGCACCCGCTGGGGCAAATTCAAGCCCTATCTGGTCGTTCTCGGCATTCCCGCCACGATCCTGACCTGCATGTTCTGGCTGCTGCCGCTGTTTTTCCCGCATGCGTCGGCGACTTCCACCGCCAAATTTGCCCTCTATCTGGGGCTTGCGCTGCTGCGTGAAACGGGCGGCACCTTCCGCGGCTTTGCCAGGACCGGCATGCTCGCCACCATCACGCCCAACCCCATCGAACGTACACGGCTGATCACGCAGGCGCAGTTCTTTTCCGGCATGTTCGGTGAAAAGCTGCCGCAGCAGATCTTTACCGTTCTGCTGGATTTCATCGGCAACGGTATGATCGGCGCGGATAATCTGGAACACACCTATCGAACCGCCTTTATGACCATGGGCGTGTTCTGCTCTATCGTCAGCGGTCTGGCGGCCCTGTGGTTTGCCACCGTCGCGAAAGAGCGCGTTATTCAGTCGGTCGAAACGCCGAGCATCAAAGAAGGGCTCAAGTCCATCATCAACAACAAGCCCATCCTGATCCTGACCCTGCATGACACGCTGGGCGGCTTCTCGCTGTTCAGCGGCTCCAAGCAGGATTATTTCATCGACGTGCTCAACTTCGGCTCTCTCGGCATGATCACCGGCATCCCCGGCGCGATCATCAACCCGATTTCCTACGCTCTGGTGCCCTGGTTCCGCAAGCGGTTTTCCACGCGATTCCTGGCGATCATGGGCTCATACAGCATTGACATTGCCACCATCCCCGTGTTCCTGTTCGGGTGTATCGGCGGCAAGAAGAACGGGATGTATAAGCGCCTGATCCCCATGGGCATCGCCTACACGCTGCAGGAAACGGCGTATATGTTCTTCTGGGGCGTGCGCACGGTCATCCCGAACGAAATGTATAACGAAGCCATGGACTACTGCGAATGGAAAAACGGTTACCGCACCGAGGCGATGACCTCCGCCGCCAAGGGGCTGGCGACGGCCCTCGGCAAGCCGCTCATCGGCATCGA
>CAMJHI010000160.1 GCA_946405475.1 uncultured Clostridia bacterium | reverse complement strand
GTCAGCCGCTGGGGCATGTCGTTGAGGTAATACTGCGACCAGAAGCAGATGCGGCGCACGATGCTGCCGTCGCGGTTATCGGTAACGGTGAGGGTGTAATCGTTGATCCGCTCGTTTTTGCCGTCGGCCTGATCGAAGGTGAAGGCCACGCCGTCTGGCGTCACGGTCACGTCGATGGCGGCGCCGGGCAGAAATTCCGGCTTCTGCGCGGCAAAATAGCGTTCGTCCGTGTAGGTGAACGAGTCGGGGTCCCACGGCGTTTCGATCAGGTACTCCCTGTCGAAAAACCGTTCGGTGATCACGTCGTAAGGCATGATTTTCACCGCGCCTGCGCGGCTGACCTCCACGATCAGAAACTGCGCGGCGAATTCCTCCTGCGGCGGGACCGTGCCGTAGACCTTGTCGAATTCATCCAGCTCAAAATAGCTGAACGAGCCGGTGCCGGCGCAGGTGAAATGGCGCTGATGCACGCTGCGCGGGTCGTTGACGGGCGCGTGGGAATGCCCCGAAAAGTCCACGATCTGCGGGTAATTCACCAGAATGTCGTTCAGATCGTTTTCGCCCCAGTCGATGCTGCCGTAGACCGTTTTTTTGATGTGCGGGTGCTGGAACAGAAAAACGGGCAGAAGCGGCGTGTCCGCGTGCGCCTTCGCCAGCTCGGTTTTCAGGTATTCGCGCTTTTCGTCCTCAAACCGGCAGCTCACGGTGGGGGAGAGCGAAATAAAGTGAAAGCCGTTGATGACCGTGTGGTTGTCCGGCTTGCGCCCGAAAAAGCGGTTTAATCGCTCGGTCGCCCGTTCCACGTGGCCGTCGCACATGTATTCATGGCTCGCAAGGGTCAAAATCAGCTCTGTTTCCGGCTTGACGCACCGGTCAAGGCATTCCTTCATGTCGGCAAACTGTTCTTCTTCGCCGTGGTCGGTGAAATCGCCGTTGAGCGTGATTGCGTCGATTCTTTTGTATGCCTGCGTTTCGGCGTACTGATAAGCCAGCGCGAGGCCGCGTTCAAAATGTTGCTGGCGGCTCGGGTACTCGCGGCTGAAATGGATATCGCTCATCGCCAGGAAGCGCAGGACGGGTTCAAATTCTTTCATGGGTCAGCCTCCTTTTCGGATACTCACAGCGTATCACATCGCGCCGCTTTCGTCAATCCCGCAAAAATCATTGACAGGACGGATCACCTTTATTATAATAAAATGGCAATTTCACGCTATGGAACAAGGAATTACGATGGATATGCAACTCAAATGCAGACAAAACGGCCAATTTCATATCATGTGTCTGGGCGACCTGCACGAAAACAATGACATTGACACGCCGCTTGGCAAGGCCAGGGCGGAGGACATGGCCAGGCTGATCAACGCCGCGCTCGACCGCTTTCAGCCCGATCTGGCGGTGTTCATGGGCGACACCTGCACCGATACGGATAACGATCCCGAAATGTTTCGCGCCGTCGTCACCCGTGTGACGCAGCCGATGGTCGACCGACGCATCCCGTTTGCCTTCATCATGGGCAACCATGAGCATGACCATCACCACGAAGACATGATCGTGAAAACCTATGCGAGCATGCCCGGCTGCCTGATTTTCAACGACGATCCGTCGATCACGGGCTGCCTGAATTATTACCACACCGTGTTTTCCTCCGACGGCGAAACGCCCGTGTTCAATCTGTGGTTCCTCGATTCCAACAATCTCTGCGAGGATCAGGCGGTTTCCATGTATGACTGGGTGCATGAGGATCAGATCGCGTGGTATGAACGCAAGGCGCAGGAACTCAAAGAACGATACGGCAGGCTGCTGCCCGCCGTGCTGTTCCAGCACATCCCCGTGCCGGAGGAATATGACGCCATGCGCCCGATGAAGCCGTGGGAATTGTATCAGTCGGTCAAGGGGCACGCGGCGTGGTCGAGCGTTCGCTACGTTGCGAAAGAGAATATGCGCGGTTATCTGGGCGAAGGCCCCTGCGCGCCGTGCCGCAACAGCGGCCAGTTTGCAAGCTGGAAAAAAACGGGGGATATCCTCGCTGCGTTTTTCGGGCACGATCACCTCAACGATTTCACCTGCGTGGTGGACGGCGTCACCATGGGGCAGTGCAAAACGGCGGGCTTCCGCTGTTATACCGACGGCTGCCGGTCCAGTGTGCGCATGGTCACGCTCGACGAAAACGCGCCGGATCGGATCGAGACCGAGGTCTACCGCTTCAAGCAGGATTTCGGCTTGAAAAGCCAATCTCTCGGCCCCATCCAGCGCCGCATCAACGATAAGCAGAGCTTCGTGCTCAACGTGGCTGTTCGGGTCGCGGCCGGCGCGGCTGCCGCCGTTGTCGGCGCCGTTGCCGTGAAGCAGCTTCAAAAAAGACTGAAACAGAAATAAACGATCGGGAAGGGAAAACGATGAGCAAGAATATTTTAGTGATCGGCATGGGTCGCTTGGGGCGGCATCTGGCCATCGATATGCAAAACCTCGGCAACGACGTCATGATCGTCGACAAGCACGAAGAGCTGGTCGAAGAGCTGGCGCCGATGTTCACCGATTCTTTCTGCGGTGACTGCGCGAAGGAGGGCGTTCTGCGTTCGCTTGGCGTCAATAATTTCGACGTGGTGTTCGTCACCATCGGTGAAAATTTCCAGTCCTCGCTCGAAATCACCGCCATGCTCAAGGATCTCAACGCCAAATGGGTGGTGTCCAAGGCCAAGCGCGACAGCCAGGCGCGCTTTCTCATCAACGTCGGCGCAGATGAAGTGATCTACCCTGAGCGCGAAACGGCCGAACGGCTGGCGATCCGCTATAATTCCGACAACATTTTCGACTGCATCGAACTGACCGAGGAATATTCCATTTACGAAGTTTCGACCCCGCCCGAATGGGTGGGCAAAACCATCGCGGGGCTGAACGTGCGCAAGGCGCACAAGGTCGACGTGATCGCCATCAAAAAGGGCGAAACGCTCAACCCGATGCCCGGCGGCGATTATGTGTTTCAGGCGAGCGATCTGCTGGTCGTGATTGGCAAATCGCAGGACGTGTTCCGCCTGTGCCGCGATCTGCAATAAGCGCCGTTCAGCCGAAGATCTTTTTGGCAAGGGCTTCGGTCATTTGATCGACCCTGCCAAAATCCATCGCTTCGATATAAAGCTGTTCCAATTCGTCATGCACCCGCTTGGCTTTGTCGAGCAGGGCCGTGCCGTCGCCGAGAAACTGGGCGGCGGCTTTTTTGTTGAACAGCAGCCGCTGCCTGCCGCTCAGCGCGGCATCCTCCTGTTCAAACCGGGCGCTGCGCAGCGTCTTATGCGCGCAGGGCTTGAAGTTTTGCCGGGCGTTGTCGGTGAAAAAGCCGATACGCTCGTTCGGGAAGATCACGTGCAGCGGTCTGCCCTCGGGGCGGAACGGGTCAAGGCAGGTCAGCACGTCAACGCCGCTGCCGATCGCATAACGCCGCAGGGTCTCCATCAGTTCGCCGGCCGCCGCGCCGGTTTCGTCCGTGATGCGGATGATCCTGTCGCAGGCCGCTTCCGCCGTGTCGAACAGCGTCAGATAGCCGTTGGGCGTGTTCGCGTTGAGAAAACAGCGCCGCTCCGTTCCCTTGCCGCTGCTCACGGTCAGCTCCCGCGCGACGAACCGCTGCGCGTAACGCTCGATTTTGTCGGTGTTCAGGCTGCGCAGCGCGCGGCGGCGCGAATCCTCCAGGGCGCAGGCCGCGGCCTGAAAAAACATCACGCTTCGCTTGTGCAGCGCCTTGTTGCCGTCGGTCAGAGCCATGATCCGTTGGGCGTTTTCTTTCAGCTTTTCCCGATCCCACGCTTCCCCGAGATTGACGATCGTTTCCGCCGCGCCCGGGTATTGCGGGTCGAGCGTATGCGGTGCGGTCGCGTCAAGCAAACAGACCTTCAGCGCCGGAATGCGCACCGCGTCGAGCGATTGCGGGTCAGAGGAGCAATAGACCCGTTCAACGGCATATCCGCGCTCCTGCGCTTTGGCTGCGATGCGCTTCATCATGCCCGATTTTCCGGTTCCCGGTCCGCCCTTGATCAAATACGCCGTCCAGCCGTCCTTTGCGTCAAACAGCTCGGGGAACAGCGAAAAATACCCCTGCGCCGTGTTCGTGCCCATAAAAAAAGCCGCGCCCTCATTCTTCATGCTGATCAGCCTCCGTTCATGTTTTTCCCAGTTTATGCGAAAAACGCGGGCTGTGTGAAAAATGGGGGTGCGGTTTGATTTTTTGTCAGAGTCGGCAGGCGGCCAGAGCGGCTACGGCGCCGTCCGCCGCGGCGGTGGTCAGCTGGCGGATCTGTTTGGTGCGGCAGTCGCCCGCGGCGAAAACGCCCTCGCAGCTCGTCCGGCAGTCTTCTCCGGCGACGATGTAGCCCTCTTCGTCCAGCGCGACCGCGTCGGCAAACGCGGCGTTGTCGGCCTGCTGCCCGATGGAAACAAACAGCCCTTCAAGCTCGATCTCTTTCTTCTCATTTCCGTTTTGCGTGACGGTCACGCTTTCCAGCTTGTCGCCGCCGTTGAGGGCGCTGACGGTCGCGTTGAGCACCGGCACGATGTTCGACACTTTGCCGATCTGTTCCGCGAGCTGCCGCTCGGCGCGGTAGGCGTCGCGGCGGTGGATGAGATACACTTTTTCGCAAATGTCGGCGAGCATCAGCGCGTTTTGCAGCGCGGCGTTGCCCCCGCCGACGATTGCCACGGTTTTGCCCTTATAAAACGCGCCGTCGCACACGGCGCAGTAGGATACGCCCTTGCCGGCGAAGCGCTCTTCCTCGGGCAGCCCCAGCTTGCGGTGTTTGCAGCCGGTGGCGAGAATGACGGCTTTGCCGGTCAGGTCGCCGAAATCGGTCTTGACGGTGAAGCCGCCTTCGCTTTTTTCAATTCCTTCGGCGTGCGCCAGCTGCAGCTCGACGCCCAGATCACAGGCCTGATCGAACAGCCGATCGGCAAATTCCATGCCGCTGACGCTTTTGATGCCGGGGTAATTCTCGACCCGGGGCGAGGTGCTGATCTGTCCGCCGACGCCTTCGTTTTCCAGCACGGTCACGCTTTTACCGGCTCGGGCGGCGTAGATGGCGGCGGTCAGGCCGGCGCAGCCCGCGCCGACGATGATGATATCGCTCATAGTTCCTCCGTAAAACAAAGGCAGAAGCGTTACTCCTGCCTTTGTCGGTATGAAATGTGTGGTGCTTATTTCTTCTGGCTGGCCGCGTAGCGGTTGATGTTGGAGGCGTTGACGTATTTCTGCGCCTCCGCGCCGTTTACGACCACCAGCGTGGGCGCCTGGCTGACGCCGAATTCGCTGACCAGATCAAGCTGTTCCTCCGCGTCCACGACCGTGTAGGCGACGCCCGCGTCGTCAAGGCTGCGCTTGGCGAGCTTGCAGTTGGGGCAGGTCTTGGTGGTGAACAGCAGCACCTTCGCTTCGTCGGCGGCGAGCTTTTCAACGCTGTCGCTGTTTTCGGCGGTGACGGTCTTCACCTTTTTGCGCAGGTGGGAATTGTCGATATCGTAGAGCTTGCGGTCCTTGAATTCCTGCGCT
>CAMJHI010000159.1 GCA_946405475.1 uncultured Clostridia bacterium | reverse complement strand
TGGCCGCTGACCGGGAAGTTCTTGACCTTGTCGGCGTTGGAGGTGTAGACCACGCCGTTCTTTTTCTTGTCGCGGCCCATGTTGGATTCGACGAGCTTGTTGGCGATGGGCTTAAGTACCGCGTTGTTGACCTCAAGCGGGGTGACCTGCGTGTTTTCGCAGTAGTTCTGCTTGATGGATTTGCTGGAAGACTTGGCGTCGTTGGCGGCTTTGTTGTATTTTTCAACGATCTGTGCCGTGGAAAGCTTGGTCACGTCGAGCGTGGTTTCTTCGGCAGCGGTCGTTTCGTCAGCCGCAGTTGTCGTTTCATCGGCGAGCGTGGTTTCTTCAGCAGAGGTCTCTTCGACCGCCGAGGTTTCTTCCGCCGCAGAGGCGTCATCGGCCGTGGTTTCGTCAGCCGTGGTTTCAAGCGCTTCGGTCAAGGCTTCCACTGTGGTTTCGTCGGCTGCCGTGGTCTGTTCCGGCTCATCCGTTTTGCCGCAGCCGGTGAACCCAACGGTAAGCACCATGGCAAGGCACAGGATCAGGGCGATTGCTGCTTTCAGGTTAATTTTCATAAATAGAATCCTCCTCATTGATCTTCGGATATTATACAACACAATATGAAAAAATACAATACTTTTTGCGAGGTTTCGTCGCAAATGGGAGATTATATGTTGGCGTGTCAGTTTCTGCGCAGTGGGACACATCATTGAAAAAAGCAGCCTTTCGGCTGCTTTTCCACGTGTAATACTATATAACAGATTTTTCTTACCCACTATAAAAACGCAATAAGATTATACATATTGAATGATGTTTGCGCCTAAGGCGCAAGTGATGCAGCTTGCTTCGCAAACAGTGATGCATTGCGGCTTTGCCGCAAAGTGATGTGATGTGTTCCTTTTCACGTGCCGAAGGCACACATCACGCCCGAAGGGCACATCTCTTGGCGCCGCCATACATCACGTTCCGCGCAGCGGAACACATCATTGAAAAAAGCAGCCTTTCGGCTGCTTTTTTCTGGTGCCGGTGACCGGGCTTGAACCGGTACGCTGTTGCCAGCGAGGGATTTTAAGTCCCTTGCGTCTGCCAATTCCGCCACACCGGCACGAGCGGTGCAATCACACCTATCAATATAGCACGGAATTCCGCTAAAGTCAAACACTAAATATCAGTATTCGCTGCCGTCATAGTGATAACCGACCACGGGCAGCACTTCCTTCACGGTTTCATCGGGCGTGATGGTGTAGATCCTGGTACAGTCCCCCGCGAAGAAAACGTTTTCCGTGCCGTATGCGCGGCACAGCACGGCAAAGTTTTCTTTCTGGCTGCGCTCGTTGATGTAACGACACTGCGGCATGAGCACCGTTTCAGCCTTGACGAACGTGTAGATGCCCTCCACCTTATTGATGCCGTGATGCGCCGCCTGAAGATAGGTGCAGGAAAGCCCGCGGGCGCGGCAGTTGCGGCGGATGACGTCGCCGTTGCGGGTCTCGGCGTCGCCAAGGAACAGGATCGACTGCCCTTCAAACGAGATTTTGAGGATCGTCGTGGTTTCGTTCATGCCGCGATACAGATGCGTTTCATCGAACGCGTCGGGCAGAATATCCTCGTGCGTTGCGATCACCTCAAACGAGGCGTTGGAAAGCGTAAACGTCTGACCGGTGTGCAGCTTGCGGAACAAAACGTCGGGATAATGGACCTGCAGGCGTGTTTTCAGGCGCTGAGCGGCCGTGTTGTCAAATTCCATCAGCGTGGGCGAAGGGAAATTGAACATCACGCGCTTCACGTCGAAACAATCGGCATGAAAGCGGATCAGCTTGGAAAACACGTCCATATGGTCGTTATGGTTGTGGGTGCAGAACCACGCCGATACCACCATTTTTTCACCGTCAGCCGTGCCGGTCATGCGCCGCAGACAGCAGATGAGCTCTGCCACAGCGGCGTCTGTCGCCTGTTCGTATTCGCCGCCGTCGATGAGCACGAGCGAATTGTCATGAAGCCGCAGAGCGTAGCACATGCCGCAGTCGCAGGTCGTGCCGCTGTTCATGGTGTTGTAGTACAGGCCAAACTGCATCAGCGCCGTGTTCACCTGCTTTTCGGGCAGAGCAGAACCGTGGAACAGCGGCAGACGGCACGAGGAACGGTCAATGATGATCCGCGTGCGCTGCTCGGTCACCGTATAATAGGTATAAACAAGATAACCGTTCGTTTCGTCAAAGTATTCGCGGCAGAGCAGATCAGCGTGATCATCGGCATGGTCGAGGATCAGACCGCTGCGTTCCAACGCCGCGCAAAAGCGCAGAAATTCCTCGGCGGTCGTGCCGTCGATGCACCTGAGATAAGAATCTTCCGCTGTGACGCCGTCGGCTTCCACAGCCAGCCCGGCGCCGCAGTTGAATACGGTTTCGACCGCATTGCCCCCTTCATAGGCGGGCAGTTGCTCAAAAAACTCTTGTCCGGCGTTACTCATGGTCTGCTTTACTCCTTGCTCAATCGATAATATCAGTTACCGTCAGGCGTCTGCCGTCAACGGAAAAACAAACGGTCTGCGTGCCGAAAGACATTTTATAGATCCGGTCGGGATCGTTCTGATAAGACGGGCGCGGATCGCACCGCAGCGTGCCGAGCAGGGCGGCGCGCTTTTGCGGCTCGACGCGTTCCAGCAATTCGTCGAAACACACGACGTCAAGCGAATACGCCGCCGCGTCAACGGAAAAGCCGCCGGTCGCCTCGGGGCGGCAATCGGCATAAGGCACGTAGGGCTTGATATCAAAAATCGGCGTGCCGTTGACAAGGTCGGCGCCGGACACGAACAGCACCGTGCCGCGATCGGCCGTTTTTTGCACTTCACAGAGACTGACGCAGGAAAGCCCCAGTGAATTGGGGCGGAACGGCGAACGGCTGGCGAACACGCCCATGCGCGTGTTGCCGCCCAGACGCGGCGGACGCACGGTGGGCGACCAGCCGTCGCGCATCGATTCGGAAAACTGCCAGATCAGCCACAGATACGAAAAGCCTTCGATCCCCCGCAAAGCTTCTTCCTGACGGTATTCCGGCTCAAACACGATCGTCGACCGCTGTTCCGGCACCAGACCGCTCTGCCGCGGCACACCGAATTTTTCACGGTAATCGTTCTCGATGTGCGCGATCGGCCGGATCAAAAAGGCATTGTCCATTCCGTTCACCCGCAACCATTGCTCATTTCAAAATATTGATGTTATTTTAACACATTTTATAAGAAAAGAAAAGGTGAAACCGGAATAATGTTGAAAAATCCCTACAAAAATCCTGACCAAACGGTTTTCCGCCGGGCAGCCAGTTTTGCTAACAAGAAAACGCTTCGTCATTTTCTCGATGGCGGCAGACCGATCAGACATTGTGTCGATTATTTTCCGAAAATGTGTTGCAATCATCTGATCCGGTTGGTATGATAGAACAAGAAAAAAGCTTTATGATCAACATTCGGAGGGAACCGTATGAAAAAGCTGACCGCCGTTCTTTTGGCATTCACCCTGCTGGTCACAGCGCTGCCGCTGCAGGCTGCCGCGCGAAGCGGCAAGCTCGACGACGCCATCGCCGCCGAAACGCGGGCGATCGCCGTTGAAATCGAAGAAGAAGGCGTCGTGCTGCTGAAGAATGAAGACAACGCGCTGCCGCTGGGCGACAAGCGCGTGAACGTGTTCGGCGCCGGGTCTGTTCAACCGTTTTACGGCGGCGCCGGTTCCGGCGCGGTGACGACCGACGACCCGGTCACGTTTTATGAAGCGCTGGACGCCGCCGGGATCACATACAACACCGAGCTGAAAGCGCTGTATGATCGGCACGTGCGCTCGTTCACGCCGAAAACGGATAATACGGTCATCAACAACCTGCTGCAATTGGCGTTAGCCAGAAGCGCGCTGGACGAAATGCCGGTGAAATATCTGACCGGCAGCATCATGTCGCGCGCCGAGGCTTATTCCGAAACGGCGCTGCTCGTCATCAGCCGCACCAGCGCGGAGGGGCGCGACCTCAAGCCGGAAACGCTGCGGCTCTCGGCGGAAGAAGAAAAGCTGGTCAAAGCCGTCACGGACGCGTTTGACGAGGTCATCGTGCTGTTCAACACCGGCAACCTCATGGAAATGGGGTGGCTGGAAGAATACGACAGCATCAAAGCCGCCATGCTGCTGTGGATCCCCGGCGAATACGGGCTCGAGGGCGCGGCACAGGTGCTCGCCGGCGCCGTCTCCCCTTCCGGCCGGTTGGCTGACACCGCGGCTTACCATGCGGCGGATCATCCCTCCACCGCCTATTTCGGCACGCATCAATATGATACCGGCGACTATTACACGGAATACAGCGAAGGCATCTACGTCGGCTACCGCTATTTTGAGACCTTCGCACCCGAACAGGTGCAGTTCCCGTTCGGGTACGGACTTTCCTACACGACGTTTGAAAAAACCGACGCGGCGTTCACATGCGGCGATGATTGCATCACAGCACAGGTGACGGTCACAAACACCGGCCGCTGCGCGGGCAAAGAAGTGGTGCAGCTATATTTCAGCGCGCCGTACACGCCCGGCGGCGTTGAAAAAAGCGCGGTCGAGCTGGGCGGCTTTGCCAAAACGAAGCTGCTGTCGCCCGGCGAGAGCGAACAAGTGACGGTGATCGTTTCGCTGCGCGACATGGCGTCTTACGATATGCGGCGTGAAGCCTATGTGCTGGAACGCGGCGGCTATCGTCTGTTTTTGGGCGATGATATCCGTTCGCCGTATGCCGAACAGACGGTTTCGTTTGACGAAACCGTTTACCGCACGGACGAACGCTCCGGCGCGCCGATCAAAAACCTGTTCGCCGAAGCCGATAACGGACTGCCCGTGCTGTCACGGTCGGACGGGATCGCGCCTGCACCGCGCGAATTGAAGGCGGATGAAGCGGTGAAAAGCAAAGACGCGCTGCCGCCCGCCGCAACGCAAGGCGAAGCGCCGAAGACGGGCGTGAAATATGAAAAATCGATCACGCTGCAGGACGTGGCGCAGGACGATTCGCTCTGGGACGCGTTTCTGGATCAGCTCACGCTCGATGAAATGATCGATCTGGTCATCCATTCCGGCTACGAAACACAGGGCGTGGAACGCCTTGGCATTCCCGCCACGGAAGACAACGACGGCCCGTCTTCGGTGAAAGGGCGGCTCGGGCTGGTGTATGTGGACAGCGGCACCGCCTACCCCTGCGAAACGGCGATCGCCTGCACGTGGAACACGGCGCTGGCCGAAAAAATGGGCGAAGGCGCGGGCAAGGAAGCCGCCGACATGGGCGAGGATATCTGGTACGCGCCGGGGCTGAACCTGCACCGCAACCCGCTGTGCGGACGCAATTTTGAATACTTTTCGGAAGACCCGCTGATTTCCGGCTGCATGGGCGCAGCCATCGTGCGCGGCGCGAACCGTTACGAGCTGGTGACCACCGTGAAGCACTTTGCGCTCAACGATCAGGAATCACACCGCAACGGCATTATGACCTGGGCCAATGAGCAAACGATCCGCGAGCTTTATCTGCGCGCCTTTGAGCCGACCATCAAAGAAGC
>CAMJHI010000158.1 GCA_946405475.1 uncultured Clostridia bacterium | reverse complement strand
GGCGCTCGGCAAATTCAGCACCTATCTCGCCGCCATCACGGTCGGTTCTTCCAAGAACCTGCTGCTCACCATCCCCACCGCAGCGGGCACCGTGGTCGGCAACGTGCTCACGGCCAAGCTTTCGCAAAAGCATGAGCCGACCAAGCTGCTCAAATTCTGCGGCCCCTATTCGATGATCTCCGCGGGCATTCTGTTCCTCATCTGCTTTGTCGAAGCGAAGATGGGTCTGATGTTCTTCAGCGGCTGGAACAGCGTATTCTTCTACGCGTTCTATTTCCTGTTCGGCGTGGGCATCGGCATTCAGGAGCTTTCCAACTCGCACTTCAACGTGGAGTACTATGACTATCTGGAATGGCAGACGGGCGACCGCATGGAAGCCATTCAGGGCATCGTGCCCGGCTGGATCAACACGGGCATCAACTACCTGAAAGAGCTGGCTATCCCCTTCCTCATCGCATGGGTCGGCTATCAATCCTCCGCCGAGGGCAACCTGGTCAAAACGATGCAGGCGCAGCCCACCTACCTGAGAACCTGCCTGTGGCTGCTCGCGTTCCTGCTCTTCGGCTACGCGCTGGCCAACCTGTTCAAGGCCATCATCCTCAAAACGCTGTACAGCATTGAGGGCGAAACCAAGGTGCAGATGTACAAAGAGCTGGAAGAAATGCGCGCCGAACGCCACGTGGAAAACGTGGAGATCGAAAGAGAAACGGCAACGGAATAACAACTTGTTGAACCATCAAACAGCCGCCCGATGCACAACGCACCGGGCGGCCGGCTTTGTTTTATGCTTTTGTAACCGTCAGCCCATAGACCTCACAGGCGTTCGCTTCGCCATCAAAGGCAAACCGGAGCGGCACGGTCGCTTCCTTTGTGTCAAACGAAAAGGTGATCTCCCGCTGGCCTTCTCCCGGCGGAAGAACGGCTTTTGCGGCGAGCGTTTCACCGAGGTATAATCGCAGCGTCGTTTCCGCTTCGGCATGACACCGGATCGAGGCTTCATAATCGCCAGCGTCAAACGAAACGGGGCTGAACGCAAAGCCTGCGCCGCTGCCGAGCGCCACGACGGGGAAGCCGCCGTTTTTTTCGGTCAGGTAAGCGCCGCCGAAAAAGCGGCAGGCATTGACCGGGGAAACGATGTTTCGCGGGCGCAGAACGGTCAAAAACCCGTTGGAGGACGGAACCGCCTGTTCGATCACCGCGCTTGCTTCGTCGACCTTCAGGCGTTCGACCCTTGCGCGGCGCGAAAACTCGGTGTTGTTGGTGGAGGCGTGATAAAACACGAACCAATCGTCGCCCGCCCGGATCACCGAGCCGTGGTTGTTCCACGACGACGGGTCACAGCCGGTGTTGTCAATGACCGTGCCCCGGCGTTCGTAGGGCCCGTAAGGAGAATCGGCAACGGCGTAGTCGAGCTTGGTCGGGCGGCTGCCGTTGTTGGGGTAAGCGGGCGCATACTCCGACGCATAGATCAGGCAGAATTTTTCGCCGAGCATGCGCAGAGAAGAGCCCTCGTGGAACCCCTCGCGCCCGGGCGCTTTGGACAGCACGCCCTCGCGCACGGTTTCGGGCTTCAAGGTGCAGAGGTCGTCGTTCAGTTCGCCCATTTTCAGGCTCATCTGCCCCCAGGTGTAATAGACGCGGCCGCCGTCGAGCAGAACGGACGGGTCGATGCCGCTGATCGGCTCGCCGCCCAGCGTGATGCGCCGCGCGTTTCGGAACGGCCCCGCGGGGCTGTCGCTTTCGGCCACGCCCTCGCTGCCGTCCGACAAGCAGAAATAGAGATAGTACGTCCCGTCCTTTTCCAGCACGTCGGGCGCGTAAAGCACCGCGTTCGACCACGGCACGTCAGCCGTCGAAAAGCTCACGCCGTGATCCGTCCAGCTTGTCAGATCCTCCAGCGGCGCGGACACGACGTGGTATTCCTTGCTGCAATAGCCGCTGCCGAAGCGGTCGTAAGAGCCGTAGAGATACAGCCGCCCGCCGAACACCTTCGGCTCGCCGTCGGGGATATAGGTGTCAAAGGGCAGAAACGGATTCATACCGGCGTTGGTACACATCAAAATCGCCACCTCACTTTGTCGTTGTCAATCATTATACAATTGCTGAAAAAGAAAGGCAAGAGAAGATAATGCAACCCTGCCTGTTTCTTGACTACATTATACTACTATGATAGAATGGCAATGGATAAAACTCCATATTGTTAGCAATTAACCAAAACAACCATTTCATCGATTCCAAAACTGAGTTCTCAGTTATATTGGCTTTTGGACTAAGAGGTACAACAAATGATAATTGACGTTTTCGACTTCTACTCGGACCTTATGAACGAGGATCACATATTAATCGCCGGTACGACTGGCTCCGGCAAGTCGGTTATTATCAACGGATTCATTAAAACTGCCATGTTGGTTGATTCGTCGGCTCGGTTTTACTTAATCGACCCCCAAAAGGTGGAACTTGTCGAGTATAACAAATATGCAGCGACGGCCGGTTACGCCGACACACCGAAAAAGGCAGTTACTTTACTTAAACAGGCTTCACAACTGATGGATAATCGATATGAAATAATGCGACGCGAAGGATTAAGCATAACGAATGCTTGCAACATCTTTATTGTTATTGATGGATTAGCTATCCTGATTGAAAACGCCCGAAAACAGCTCGAACCTTTGTTAACGAGAATATCCCAGCGAGGTCGTGCCGCAAAAATCCACCTCGTCATGACAACACATTCTCCAACTTCTGACTTTCTTCCACCTGCCGTTCGCGAAAACCTCAGTTGCCGTATTGCGTTACGGTATACAACCGCTATCGAAAGTCGAAACATCATCGATCAGAAAGGGGCAGAAACGCTACCCAAATACGGCGAATGCTATAAGCTCAACTCAGAAGGGCTGCAACGAATGGTTGTGCCTCTCTTCGAACCGCCGAAAGAGTTATTCCGTTAGCCAATTAAAGTTGAAAGATAAGGACAGAATTATAATTAAATCAAGAAAAATAGGAGCTGGACAAAGTATGACGTGGAAATGCCAAAGGTGCGGAAAAGTCAACAAGGGGAATTCTGATTATTGCAAACAATGTGGTTGCCACTTGGGTGATAATCAACCGATAAACTATTATCAACAACCTCCCGTTATAATCAATCAAAAAAAGAATATCGGTTGTTTTACAAAAGTATTGATTGCCATTGGTGCTTTCGTTGTGATCAGCTTTATCTTCGCTATCCTTTTTTCAACAGATAACAGCAAAAAGTTTGAATACGAATCAAACGGCATAACAGAAGCAAATCAAGCGACAATTAAAACAGAAATCAAGGAATCTTTAATTTACGACGAAAATAAAGTTAAAATATTTGTCAAGGGTATTGATGACAATGTCATAAAAATCTATATTGAGAATAACTCAAATAAGAGCTATCACTTCGATGGTCATTCGTGTGCTGTGAATGGTATCATGGCAACAAATAGCTCTTTTGCCATCAGTTCATTTAACATAGACGCTAACGTTGCCGCTAATTCAAAGGCAAACACAGAATTAAAAATTGAAAAGTCTTTTCTTCGCGAATACTCGATAACCGACATTCAAACAGTAGATATAAATATATGGGCTTATGACAATGCAAAATCTTTCAAATCGTTTGATACCGGCAGAATAAGAATCAAAACGAATAAATACTCTGATGGGAACGCGCGAATTAAAAGCAAGAAGAATCTTTTCAATAAGAATAGTGTTTCAATAGATTATATCGGTCAAGACGGTAAAGATTATATATTTTCCTTGACAAATAGCCAAAAAGAATTATTAACATTTGAAGTTAAAGACATAACGATTAACGGATATACAATTAACGATTGGCTTACACAAGTGGCTCTTTATGACGTAGAAGTGCTTGACGGTTGTCAATGCATATTCAAAATTGAAGCAGATGACGATTTTCTGGAAGAAAACGAAATTAATGATGTAAAAAGCATTCGTTTCAATACTGTAATCGAGGATAACAATGATAACGATATTTACCGCATCAACCAGTGGGAAACAGGTAACATATCCGTTTCTGTTGATTAACACCAGCCGCTAAAAGATGGCAAATTCATGGTAAACTGAATATGTAGAAAAATCCTCGTCATTGAGACGAGGATTTTTCTGTGAAAGACACAAGTTCATTTAACAACCTTACGAAACATACGCTGCCGTTGTGAAGGGCGCGACGTCAAAGCCGCGATCGCCCTTGTAATACTTCACCTTTTCAGGCTTGGGCGCGTCGGGGATCACGTCGCCCGTTTCGGCGTCAACGGCGATGAACTCGATGATTTCTTTCGTATCATATTTGAATTTGGTGAAGGTGACCCGGTCGTTCTGTTCGTCGACCTCCGTCTGGTAAACGACGCGCACGCCGTTTTCGATCAGCTCATGATTGCCGACGGTGTAATCGTAGCCCAGCCGCATTTCATCGATCTTGTTGGACGCCTCGGTGCTGACGCCGTATTTGCCGAACAATTCAATGTTCATATCGCCGTAGCGGCAGATCGTCGCGTCGCGGTGAATGGCTTGCAGATAATCCTGCGCCTGCCGCACCTGATTGCTCCACAGACCCGCCTCCTCAAGCTGTTCCGGCCCGCGCAGGATCTTTTTGACGTATCGACGGGGAAACAGCGCTTTGATGGAATCGGTGTAACGGCTGCCGTCCTGCGCCTCCTGCCGGGAAGTCAGCTGATAACCGGCCTCGTTTGCCCGGAACGTCAGCACAACGGGCGTGACGCCGCCGCTGACGTCGGTGAAAAAGCCGTTATGGAAGCCGAACAGGCGGTAATCCTCAAGCAGATAGACGGTGACGGTGTCGTTGTTCTCGTCCGTGCCGTAAACGTAATGGCTCTCCGTCGGGCATTCGCCCAGCTGCGTATCGACGGGATGCTTGGCGAGGATCGCCTCGGTCACGGCGCGATCCAGCGCGCTGTTGAGATACCGGGCGACCCGCTGCCCCGATCCCTCATCCACGGAATAGACCGGATCGGTGGGCACGGGCCGGCTGTGCGGGATCATGGCGATCACCGCCAGAACCGCCAGCAAAGCTAACAGAGCGCCCAGCACGATGAGCGCGATTTTTCGGTTCCTTTTTTTGCGGGCCAGCTCCCGCGCGAATTGGCTGTTGAGCAGGGACAGCTGCTCGGAAATCTGTTTCAGATCGGGCTTTTCTTCGGCGGCAATCGTTTCGTCGCGCATCTCACCCAGCAGCTCGCCGACCGGCACATCAAACAATTCGGCGATTTTTTCGAGCATGAGCGCATCGGGCACGGACGTGCCTTTTTCCCACTTGGAAACCGTCTGACGCACGACGTTGAGCTCCTGCGCGAAGGTCTCCTGCGTGTAGCCCCGCTGCTTGCGCAGCGATTTGATGTTTTGGTTGAGCATAAGCAACCCTCCAGTTTGAAGCATGGTTTCGGTCGACCGTGACTTCATTGTAGCTCAAAACCCGCCGAATGGCAAGCAACGCATGTTAACATAAGGGAAAAAACGCAACCGCAACGGCTTGTCACGGAAGGAACCGGCTTGCGCAGGCTGCAAGCGTCCGGTCGCTCGTCCTTCGAGTTTTTTT
>CAMJHI010000157.1 GCA_946405475.1 uncultured Clostridia bacterium | reverse complement strand
GACGCGACCCACAAGGCCGACGTTGACACCGACGACGCCTACACCCCCGACACCGAAGTGGTCGAGAACGGCGCTTTCATGGAATCCGTGAAGCGTTCCGCTCCCTACTTCGATCTGAGAATCGACGGCATCACCCTGCTCAACGAAAAATTCTGATCGCAGCATCCAAACAGGACGGAGGCGGAGCATACCCCTATGCTCCGCCCCCGGATTTGATTTTTATGGTTTGAAATAAGCGGGAACCCGACGCCTTTTTCGCTCATTTCAAGCCATGAAAAATCCCCACGCAGGAGGTATCGACATGGGCGCAAGCACCGCCATTGAATTACGAAACATCACCAAGGTCTTCGGCAGCATCGTCGCCAACAAAGACGTGAACCTGTCGGTGAACCGCGGCGAGATCCTCTCCATCCTCGGTGAAAACGGCAGCGGCAAAACCACGCTGATGAACATTCTGTCCGGCATCTATTTCCCCGATCACGGCCAGATCCTCATCAACGGCGAAGAGGTCGTCATCCGCTCCCCGAAGGATGCGTTTTCTTACGGCATCGGCATGATCCACCAGCACTTCAAGCTCGTCGACGTGTTCTCGGCCGCCGAAAACATCGTGCTGGGACTGCACGAAGAAAAATTCAACATCAAGCGCTCGGCCGAAAAGATCAAAGCCATCAGCGAGCAGTACGGCTTTGAGATCGACCCGAAGAAAAAGATCCACGAAATGTCCGTGTCCGAAAAGCAGACCGTTGAGATCATCAAGGTGCTTTACCGCGGCGCGGATATCCTCATTCTCGACGAACCGACCGCCGTGCTCACCCCGCAGGAAACGCAAAAGCTTTTCGCCGTGCTGCGCCGCATGCGGGAGGACGGCAAATCCATCATCATCATCACCCACAAGCTGCACGAGGTGCTGTCCCTGTCCGACCGGGTCTCCGTGCTGCGCAAGGGCGAATACATCGGCACGGTCAACACCGCCGAAACCAACGAGAGCGAGCTGACCGAAATGATGGTCGGCAAAAAGATCAGCCTGAACATCCGGCGCGACGATCCCGTTGACCCGCAGGACCGCCTGACGGTCAACGGACTGACCTGTATCAGCCGCGACGGCGTCAAGCTGCTGGACAACGTGTCGTTCACCGCCCGTTCCGGTGAGATTTTAGGCATTGCGGGCATCGCCGGCAGCGGCCAGCGTGAGCTGCTCGAAGCGATCGCCGGGCTGCAGAAGCTCAACAGCGGCAGCATCGTTTACCATAACCCCAAGACCGGCGCGGAGGATGACCTGCGCAACAAAACGCCGATGCAGATCCGTGATCTGGGCGTGCGCCTGTCGTTCGTGCCGGAGGATCGGCTGGGCATGGGCCTTGTCGGCAACATGGATATCATCGACAACATGATGCTGCGCAGCTACCGCAAGGGCAAAACCGTATTTCTGGAGCGCAAGCCGCCCAGGACGCTGGCGGAGCGCATCATCCGCGATTTAGAGGTCGTCACCCCCGGCGCCACCACGCCGGTGCGCCGTCTCTCCGGCGGCAACGTGCAGAAGGTGCTGGTCGGGCGCGAGATCGCCTCCTCCCCCACGGTGCTCATGGCCGCCTACCCGGTGCGCGGGCTTGACATCAACTCCTCTTACCTGATCTATAACCTGCTCAACGAGCAGAAGCAAAACGGCGCCGCCGTGATCTTTGTCGGCGAAGCCCTCGACATTCTCATCGGGCTGTGCGACCGTATCGCCGTGCTCGGCTCCGGCCGGATCACCGGCATGGTCGACGCGCGAAATACCACGAAGGAAGCCATCGGCTTGCTCATGACCAAGCATGACGGAGGTGAAACGAACCATGGCTAAAACTGAAAAACACGTTCACGAACCGCTCATCCACATCGTCAAGCGCATCGCCGGTATGCCCGCGTGGCAGGCGTGGCTGATCCGCATCGCCTCGGTCGCGGCCGCGCTGCTGGTCTGCGCCGTGGTGACCGTTCTGCTCACGGGCGAAAACCCGCTGGGCGTTTACAAAACCATGGTCGAAGGCGCCATCGGCACCGAACGCCGCGTGTGGAACCTGCTGCAGAACATCGCCATGCTGCTGTGCGTGTCGCTGGCTGTGACGCCGGCGTTCCGCATGCGCTTTTGGAACATCGGCGCCGAAGGGCAGGTGCTCATCGGCGGGCTGGCCACCGCCTCATGCATGCTTCTGCTGGGCAACAAGCTGCCCACCCCCCTGCTCTTTGTGGTCATGATCGCGGCCAGCGTCGTCGCCGGTGCGGTCTGGGGGCTGATCCCCGCGTTTTTCAAGGCCAACTGGAACACGAACGAAACGCTGTTCACGCTGATGATGAACTACATCGCCATTCAGGTCGTGTCCTATTTTTCCTATATCTGGTCCAACCCCAAGGGCTCCGGCGCCATCGGCGTGATCAACCTGAATTCCCAGGCGGGCTGGTTCCCGGCCATCGGCGATCAGAAATACCTGCTCAACATCCTCATCGTCGCCGTGCTGACCGTGGTCATGTATATCTACCTGCGTTTCAGCAAGCACGGCTATGAGATCGCCGTGGTGGGTGAAAGCGAAAACACCGCGCGCTACATCGGCATCAACGTCAAAAAGGTCGTCATCCGCACCATGCTCCTCTCCGGCGCGCTGTGCGGCATCGCCGGTCTGCTGCTCGTCAGCGGCACCGACCACACCATCAACCGCGACACGGCGGGCGGCCGCGGCTTCACCGCCATCATGGTTTCGTGGCTGGCCAAGTTCAATCCGCTCTACATGATCCTGACCTCGTTCATTCTGGTGTTCCTGCAAAAGGGCGCTTCCGAAATCTCGACCCAGTTCGGGCTGAACGATTCGTTTTCCGAGATCATCACCGGCATCATCATCTTCTTCATCATCGGCAGCGAATTCTTCATCAACTATTCCGTCCGGTTCCGTGAATCGAAGAAAGGGGGTCAGGCGAAATGATCATCGCGTTTATCCAGCGTGCCATCATGCAGGGCATTCCCCTGCTCTTCGGCTCCACGGGTGAGATCATCACCGAAAAAAGCGGTAACCTGAACCTCGGCATCCCCGGCGTGATGTACGTCGGCGGCATCTGCGGCGTGATCGGCGCGTTCCTCTATGAGCAGAACGCGACCGCCTTTGTGCCGTTCCTTGCCGTGCTCATCCCGATCCTGTGCTGCCTGCTCGGCTCTTTCATCATGGGGCTGATCTATTCGGTGCTCACCGCCACCCTGCGCGCCAACCAGAACGTGACCGGTCTGGCGCTGACCACCTTCGGCGTGGGCTTCGGCAACTTTTTCGGCGGCTCGCTGATCAAGATCGTCAAGAGCGATATGCCCTCGGTCGTGCTCACCAAAACGAGCAACTGCTTCAAAGCTGTCCTGCCCTTCGCGGGCAAGCTGGGCGCTGTGGGCAAGCTGCTGTTTTCCTACAGCTTCCTCGCCTACCTTGCCGTGATCATCGCGCTGGTCGCCGCCTATGTTTTCAAGCACACGCGCATGGGTCTTCACCTGCGCGCCGTGGGCGAAAGCCCCGCCACGGCGGACGCGGCCGGCATCAACGTCATTCGCTACAAATATCTGTCCACCCTCATCGGCAGCATGATCGCCGGGCTGGGCGGGTTATACTACGTGATGGATTACGCCAACGGCGTGTGGTCGAACAACGGCTTCGGCGACCGCGGCTGGCTGGCCATTGCACTGGTCATCTTTGCCGTGTGGAAACCGGATCTGAGCATTCTCGGTTCGTTCCTGTTCGGCGGGCTGTTCATTGTTCACAACTACATTCCGAACCTGACCATGAGCGATCAGGAAATTTTCAAAATGACGCCCTACGTCGTCACGATCCTCGTGCTGGTCTTTGTCAGCCTGCGCAACCGTCGCGAGAATCAGCCGCCCGCCAGCCTCGGTCTGGCCTATTTCCGCGAAGAACGGTAACCGGATCAAAGCTGTCCGCCTGTTTCGCCAAGATCGCAGACCACCCGAAAACAACTGTCATTGTTTTCGGGTGGTCTGCTTGATTTTTGTATTGCTATGTGATATGATACTTTTAATAAGTATCAATAAGGAGTGTTCGCTTTTGCAGAAAACCGTGATCCAACCGAACGGCAAAAGCTTCCAATACTGGAAAGACCTGTGGCGCTACCGTGAGCTGGCGCTGAATTTTGCCAAGCGCGACGTGACCGTGCGCTACAAGCAAACCTTCATCGGCTTCGGCTGGTCGATCATCAACCCCATCATCAACATGCTGATCATGACCTTCATCTTCGGCAACCTGGCCGGCTTCAGCGAAGGCAGCGCCGCACCCTATCAGGTGGTCGTCTACGCCGGTCTGATCCCATGGACGCTGTTCGCCCGCACGCTGACGCTCGCTTCCAGCACGCTGGTGTCCAATGCCGAACTGATGAAAAAAGTCTACTATCCCCGCCTGATTTCTCCGCTCGGCTCGTCGATTACCACCCTGATCGACACGGCCATTTCCGTAGGCGTTCTATTTATTCTGATGGCCATTCATCATTACACCCCGAGCTTCCGCATTCTGCTCGCTCCGGTGATGCTGCTGCCCATGATGTTTCTGGGCATGTTCCTGGGGCTGTTTCTTTCCTCTTTCACCGTCAAATACCGCGACCTGATCCAGATCGTGCCGCTGCTGGTGCAGATCGGTCAATACGCGACGCCCGTTGCCTATTCCATGAATGACATCAGCGCCAAGGTCTCCCCCAAGGCAGCGTTCGTGTTTCTGATCAACCCCGCCACCGGCTTTGTCAGCGCCTTCAAATGGTGCATGATCAAAACCGAGGTGTTCGACTGGCGTTCCTTCCTCGTCAGCTTTGTCTGGCTGATCGTATTCATCCCGATTGCAACGAAGCTCTTCCGGAAAACGGAACGAACCTTCGTCGACCTCGTTTAAGAGGAGGTGCTGCCTCATGGAACCAGCCATCAAAGTGGAAGGCGTCGGTAAAAAATACGTCATCCGGCATAAAAAGAATTTAACCTATGACAACAATCTGCAGCGCGTGGCTCTGATGGGCAAGCGGCTGCTTCACCCCATCCGCTCCTCCTCCAAAGAGGATTTCTGGGCGCTCAAGGACGTCAACTTCGAGGTACAGCCCGGCGAAAGCATCGGGCTGATCGGCAAAAACGGCGCCGGCAAGTCCACCATGCTCAAGCTCATTTCGCGCATCACGGAGCCGACGACCGGCCGCATCGAGATCAACGGCACGGTGTCCTCCATGCTCGAGGTCGGCACCGGCTTCAACAAGGAGCTGACCGGGCGCGAAAACGTCTACCTCAACGGCGCTATTTTGGGCATGCGCCGATCCGAGATCGACAAAAAATTCGACGCGATCGTCGACTTTTCCGAGATCGACCAATTCATCGACACCCCCGTCAAGCGCTATTCCAGCGGCATGTTCGTGCGCCTTGCGTTCGCGGTCGCCTCGCATCTGGAGCCGGATATTCTGGTGGTGGATGAGGTGCTCGCCGTGGGCGACAGCCGGTTCCAGAAAAAGTGTCTGGAACAAATGGCACATTCCGCCCAGACCGGCCGCACCGTGCTGTACGTGAGCCACAACATGGCGACCATCCGCCAGCTTTGCAGCCGCACCAT
>CAMJHI010000156.1 GCA_946405475.1 uncultured Clostridia bacterium | reverse complement strand
TCGGCGGCGAGGCGCGCTGCCTCGGCTTTGCGTTTGCGCTCCTCCTCCGCTCTTTCTTCAGCGATCCTGATCTCTTCGATCTTTTGACCGCACTCGTCGATCTTCGTGCGGCTGTCTTTCCAGTCGATGATGGATTCAAACAGCCTGATGGCTTCTTCATTCGATCGTTTTGAAGCAGAACATCTTTTCGATAGCGCGTCAGAGTAAACCGCATCTTTTCGAGCCGCCTCTGCTTTTGCAATACAGAGATTCTTCTGCGCGTCAGCGTCTTTGAAGCCCTTGATATGGCCGAAGAAGGCGGCGGCTTCTTTGAATTCCGCTTCGGTTTTGGCGGCGTTCATTTTTTGCAGACCGCTTTGATAGAAGCCGTTCTTTCGCGCAGTCTCATTCCGTTCGCGGATGAAGGCGTTGTCGGCTTTGAGCTGTTCGGCAATGGCGGGGTCGAAACGGGCGGCTTTTTGCGCGTTGTCGCTGCCGTCGAACGGTTCGGCGGCGTTTTTGAGGCCGGCTTCGGTTCTGACCTGAAGCTGAGCCATGAGCTTGCCCAAATAGGCGCGGGCGTTTTTCGGCTCAAGGTCGAGCACCTTTTCGCAGTATTCGTCGGCCTCCGCCCATTTGCCGTCTTCCAAAAACATGAAGGCGCGTTCGAGCAGCGGCGCGGCCGAGGCCGAGGCCGAGGCGGCGGGCTGGCTGACCACGACCGTTTCTTTCACCGCCGGTTTGGGCTCGTCGACGGCGGTGAGCTTTTTGACGCCGCGGATCAGATCCTGCATAAAGCCGAGCTTGCTCATATCCTGCGCCTGCAGGTGGGAAA
The DNA here is from genome assembly GCA_946405475.1 of uncultured Clostridia bacterium. Taxonomy (GTDB): domain Bacteria; phylum Bacillota; class Clostridia; order Oscillospirales; family Acutalibacteraceae; genus UBA8612. The sequence continues at coordinate 4,956 of CAMJHI010000156.1, read as the reverse complement.
ACTCCTCGGGCAGATCGTAGGGGTCCATATCCTGATAAGCGGGAATGAGCGTTTTTGGCGCGCCCGCCCGGATGAGCGCGAGGTAGCGGCTCCACTCGTTCTTGACCCAGACGGCGTTGAAATGCTCCGGCTTCGTGCCGAGCACGATCATGACCTTCGCGCTGTTGAGCGCGGCGAAAATGTAAGGCTCATAGGCGGTGCCGAGCTTGTCTTCCAGCGTGATGCGGGCGAAAAACACCTTGAAGCCCTCTTTGGTCAATTCGTGGTACAATTCCGTGGCGCGCACGGAATCGACGGTGCGGCGCCCCTGCGCGTCGGTTTCTTTATAACAAATGAACACGTCGAAGGGCTCTTCCTTTTGCGAAATTTCCAGAATGCCCTTCTGAATTTCGTCGATGGCCTTGGCTTCGGCTTCATAGAGCGCTTTCTGCGCCGCGTCGGCGTTTTTGACGGCGGCTTTGTAATCTTCATCGGCCAGAACAGAGGTGTACTGCGCGCGGTTGACCGTGGGCACGCGACGGCGCGTAGCCGGGTCTTCGACGTATTCCACGCCGTATTTGCACAGCACCAGCGACCAATACGCCTCGGCGTCGGTCAGATCCTCATTGAGGATGGTTTCGTAAATGCCCATCGCCTTGTCAAACTCGTTGTTGCGGCGGAAATGGTTGGCGCGGTCGTAAAGGTTCGCCCGCCGGTCGTCGTCAAGCCGGGGCAGGGTCTGCTTCGTGCCGCAGGAATCGCACACGCCCACGGTGTCGCCGGGGTTGAATTCGATCGTGCCGCCGCACATTTTGCATTTGAAAACCGCCATGGTTCGTTCCTCCCGTGTACTGAATCTATATAAGAAAACTGTAACACATCAAACCGGAATAGGCAAGAAAGCGATCTCTCTAATTTGTGAATTCTTTGTGAACAGGAAAAACCGGCATGATCGTCAGCCGCCGCGCATATGATCCGGTGAAAGGGTGTGACAACATGGAACAATGGGAAGACGCCATTGAACAGTACAAGCGCGAGCTGATGCGGTACGCGAAGGAAAACGGGCGGCTGTATGCCGAAACGAGCGAACAGCCCCCCGCCCCGCCGGAACCGGCGCAGCAGGCGGAGCCCGTCTGGAAGCAATACAAAAAGAACCGCCCCATGCCGCCGGAATACGCGGGCGAGGAAACGGAAAAGGAAGCAGAGCCGAAGGAGGAAGCCGCCCCGCCCGACCCGCCGGAAACCGATGAGCTGACCGAGGGCCGCGAAGCGGAATACGCCAGCTTTGAGGAGTTCGCCAAGGCCAACCCCGCCAGAGGGCTGCTGCGCATTCAGGCCTTTGCCGCCCGGCAGGCGTTCCCGGTGGTCAACGCCAAAATCGAGGTGGAAAAGGATTTTGCCGACGGCACGCATTCGTTTGCCGAGGCCTACACCGACATCAACGGCGTGGTGGAAAACATCGCCCTGCCCACCAAGGACAAAAGCCTGTCGCAGTCGCCCGGCGGCGTGATCCCCTACGCCACCTACACGGTGCGGGTCACCCACCCGCATTTTGCGCCGACCGAGTTCTGCCGCGTGCCGATCTTTGACGGCATCGAATCGCTGCAGCCGGTGGCCATGGTGCAGGCCGGGCAGAAAACCGTCACCGTGGAATAAGGGGGAAGGCGTATGCTCACACCGAAAGTGCCCGAAAACATCGTTGTGCATCTGGGCGCCCCCGACCAGCCCGCGGAAAACGTGACCGTGCCGTTCAGCAACTACATCAAAAACGTCGCCTCGAGCGAATTGTACCCCACCTGGCCGGAAAACGCGCTGCGCGCCAATCTTTACGCGATCGTTTCATTTACGCTCAACCGCATTTATACCGAGCACTACCGCAGTCAGGGCTATGACTTCGACATCACGTCCGACACGCAGTACGATCAGAAATTCATCAACGGCCGCGATATTTTCGGCAGCATCAACACGCTGGCGGATGAGCTGTTCAACGATTACGTGACCAAAAACGACCAGATCCAGCCCTATTTCACCACCTATTGCAGCGGCACCACCGTGACCTGCGACGGGCTGTCGCAATGGGGCACGGTGACGCTGGCCAACCGCGGGCTGACGCCGCTGCAGATTTTGCAATATTACTACGGCGACGATATCAAAATTGTGGAAAACGCGCCGATCACCGCCAACGTCGCCTCCTACCCCGGCGTGGTGTTCCGGCTGGGCAGCTTCGGCGACGAGGTGCTGACCATTCAGCGCGAGCTCAACCGCGTGGCCGCCAATTATCCGTCGATCCCACGCATCCCCGAGGCGAACGGCATTTTTGACCGGACGACGCAGCTTGCCGTGGAGCAGTTTCAGCGCATTTTCAGTCTGCCCGTGGACGGCGTGGTGGGCAAAAGCACGTGGTATAAGCTCAAGCAGATCTACAACGGCGTCAAACGGCTGTCGGAATTGTATTCCGAGGGCATCACGCTCACGGAAACGCAGCAGGTCTACCGCACGGCGCTGCGCTACGGCGATTCCGGCACGGACGTGGGCATCGTGCAATACTATCTGGCCTTCATCGGGCGGTTTTACGACGCGATCCCCGTGATCGCCATCGACAGCGTGTTCGGCAGCGAAACGCGCGACGCCGTGTTCGCGTTTCAAAAGCTGTTCAGATTGACGGTCGACGGCATTGTCGGGCGGCAGACGTGGTACGCGCTGCAGGATGAATACGACCGCATCCTGCGCTCGCTGCCCGAAGAATACATGAGCTACTCTTCCCTGCTCTACCCCGGTTATTTCATCACGACCGGCGCGAGCGGCAAGGTGGTGGAGCAGGTGCAGACCATGCTGCAGGTCATTGCCGAAAGCGACGGCGACGTGCCGATGATCCGCGTGGACGGCGTGTACGGCCCGCAGACCGTGGCGGCGGTGAAGGCGGTGCAGCGCCTGAGCGGCCTGCCCGAAACCGGCTACGTCGGCCCGCTGACGTGGAACGCCACCGTCAATCTGTTCAACCAGTACCGCAGTTTTTGATTCAAAAGAATAACGCCCCGCAAAACCACCAAAACTATGGTTGAGTTTTACGGGGAGTTGATGATTGTGGCAGAAAAACGGTTGACGGCTTCGTTTGAGCAAAACTGCGCCCTGCTGGATGAAGCGCTGCGCGTGAACAGCAGCTTTGATCTGGTGACGAGGAACCTGATCATTGCCGACAAGCGCGCGCGGCTGTATTTTGTGGACGGCATGACGAAGGACGACAGCATGACCAAGCTGATGCAGTTCTGGCTGGGGCTCACGCCGGAAAAGCTCGGCGGCGTCGGCTGTGCGCGCGCCTTTGCCGACCGCTTCGTCGCCTTCACCGAAACCGATGTGACCGCCGCGCTTGAAACGGCGCAGACGTTTATTCTGTCGGGCATGATGGGCGTGCTGATCGAAGGCTTTGCCGAAGCGATCCTGATCGACGCGCGGTCCTACCCCAACCGGGGCGTGGGCGAGCCGGAAAACGACAAGGTGCTGCGCGGCGCGCACGACGGCTTCACCGAAACGCTGATTTACAACACCGCGCTCATCCGCCGCCGCACGCGCAACCCGATGCTGACCATGGAATATGTGAACGTGGGCCGGCTCTCGCGCAACGACGCCTGCCTGTGCTACATCGCCGACCGGGTGGAAACCAAAACGCTGGAGCGGCTGCGAGAAAAGCTGAACAGGATCGAGCCGGGCAACCTCGTTATGGGGCAGGAAAGCGTGGCGGAGGCGATGCTTGGCAAGCAGCACTTCAACCCGTTCCCGAAGGTGCGCTACACCGAGCGGCCGGATACGGCGGCGTCGAGCATCAACGAGGGCGGCGTCGTGCTGCTGGTGGACAACTCACCCTCCGCCATCATCGCCTCCACCGGCATTTTCGATTATTTGCAGGACACGAACGATTATTATTTTCCGCCGCTCATCGGCACGTATCTGCGCGTCGTGCGCATGATCATTTTCGCGCTGACGCTTTTGCTCACGCCGGTGTGGCTGCTGCTCATTCAGAATGACAGCGTCATCCCCCACTGGCTGTCGTTCATCAAGATCGCCGACCCGTATATCCTGCCGCCGTTCGCGCAGCTGCTTGTGGCGGAGATCGTGATCGACGCGCTCAAGCTGGCCTCGCTCAACACGCCAAGCGCCCTGAGCAACTCGCTGAGCATCGTCGGCGCGCTGGTGCTGGGCGAATTCGCCGTGCGCGCCGGGTGGATGAGCGCGGAGGTGGTGCTGTATATGTCGTTCGTCGCCATTTCCAACTTCACGCAGTCGAGCTATGAGCTGGCTTACGCCTTCAAGCTGTGCCGCATGGCGCTTGTGATCCTTGTCGCGCTGTTCGACCTGTGGGGATTCCTCGCCGGTATCGTCGGCGTGATTTTGCTCATCGCCCTCAACCCGACGCTGACCGGGCAATGCTATCTGTACCCGCTCATTCCCTTTGACGGGCAAAAGCTTTCGCGATTGCTGGTGCGGCGCAAGATCGACCGAAACAACAACTGACCAACGAAAAACCGCCGCGCAGAAGGCTCTGCACGGCGGCATTGTTTGTTAAGGAAACGCTGATTAAATCAGAGTGTGCGAGGGAGCGAGAGATTTTTTCGTCAGATTGTGCAAAAAAGCCGCCGCTTTGCTGACGCAAAACAAGGATTTTTGGTGCAATATGACGGAAAAAGATCCGCTCCCTCGTGCGCTTGTGATTTATTCAGTGTTTCCTTAATTTGTCAGTTATGAGGTTTGAATGTTCAGAACACGCGCAGCAGCCAGTTCAAAACGATGGTGAACAGCGTCTTGATCCAGCCCCAGACGCTTGGCGCGGCGGGCTGGGGTTCGGCCGTTTGCGCCGGTTGATCGGCGGCCGGTTGTTCGGGTTCGGTGATTGTAATGCTCTGGTCGATCAGCGAACAGTACTCAAGATAAACGCTGTCGGTTTGCAGTTCCTCGCTCGGCAGAGTCTGGTCGACGTTCGCC
>CAMJHI010000155.1 GCA_946405475.1 uncultured Clostridia bacterium | reverse complement strand
TGTCCGCCGTTGAGCGCGTGGAACGCGGCAATGATCGGTTCGCCCTCAAAGGTGATCTGCCGGTCGAGCACGGCGCGCACGGCTCTGGTCAGCCGGTTTTCGTAGCCCTCGGCCTTTTCACCCCATTTTTTCTGCCGCCCCTCGGGCGTCAGATAGCCCTGATGGTGCGCGGCGTCGTCGGAAATATCCGCGCCGTTGAGCGCCGGGTCGGGCGAGGCGGCCTGCTCCTTTTGCCTGCGCAGCAAAAACGTGTGCGAGGCCGCCGCCTGCGCCTTGAGCGCCTCCTCGTGAAACGTCGGCGCCATTTCGCACGCGAGCACGCCGGTCAGGTATTCCTCGGCGGAAACGGTGATCACCTGCCCGCTTTCGTGCAGCAGCACCCGCACGGTTTCACCGGCCGCGGCCGGGGTCGTTTTTTCATCCTCGTGCCGGGCGGCTTCGGTGGTTTCGGCAACGGCTTCGTTTCCTCCGCTCCTTGAGGGCAGCGCGATGAGCGGCATGAGCAGCAGCGAGAGCAGCAGGGCGGCGTACAGGGTGCGGTACAGTTTCATATCCTTCATTTTCCTTTCATAAATGATTGACAATCTGTATATATTTATGGTAAAATTTGCTGTAATCTTAAAATAGAGTAATATTGTTTTGACCTGTGGGGATCGTCGATCCGGCCGCGATTCCCGGGAGGAGGACTATTTTGGCAGGCTATTTTTCACCCATCAAAAACGAGGCTCTCTTAAATCTATGCTCGGAGATCCGCGTCAATAACTCCATTTCGCTGAGCGATTACGACCGCTTCGGCGTCAAACGCGGTCTGCGCAACGCCGACGGCACCGGCGTCATGGCGGGGCTGACCAACGTGTGCAGCGTCGAAGGCTATTACGTCGACGACGGCGAGCGCGTGCCCAAGCCCGGCAAGCTGGTGTTCCGCGGCATCAACATCAACGAGATCGTCAACGGCTGCCGCAGGGATGACCGCTTCGGCTACGAAGAGGCGGCGTGGCTGCTCATCTTCGGCTATCTGCCCACCAAGGCGCAGCTCGAGCAGTTCAATCTGGTGCTGGCGGAATGCCGCGAGCTGCCGGAGGATTTTATCGAAGATATGATCATGAAGGCGCCCTCGCCCAACATCATGAATAAAATGGCGCGTTCGGTCATGGCGCTTTATTCGTTTGACGAAACGCCCGACGAGCTTTCCACCGAGAACGTGCTGCGGCAGTGCATCCAGCTTATGGCGCAGCTGCCCTCGATCATGAGCTATGCTTATCAGGTCAAGCGCCGCCATTACTACAAAAAGAGCATGTATATCCACCAGCCCAAGCCCGAATTCGGCACGGCGCAAAATATCCTGCGCACCCTGCGCAGCGACCGCTCGTTCACCGATGAAGAGGCGAAGCTGCTCGACCTTTGCCTGATGCTTCACGCGGAGCACGGCGGCGGCAACAATTCCACCTTCACGACCCGTGTGCTCACCTCCGCCGGAACCGACACCTATTCGGCCATCGGCGCGGCCATCGGCGCGCTCAAGGGGCCGCGTCACGGCGGCGCCAACATCAAGGCGCGTGAAATGGCGCGCATGATGGAAGAAGAGGTCACCGACGTCAACGACGAAGGGCAGGTCGCGGATTTCCTCACCCGCGTCATCCGCCGCGAGGCGGGCGACCGGTCGGGGCTGATCTACGGCATGGGTCACGCGATCTACACCATTTCCGACCCCAGAGCGCTGCTGCTCAAGCAGGCGGCGAAAAGCTTCTGCCACACCGAAGAGCAGATCCGCCGCTTCCGTCAGCTGGAGCTGATCGAAACCCTCACCCCGCAGATCTTCCGCCGGGAAAAGGGCAACACCAAGGCCATGTGCGCCAACGTCGACCTGTATTCCGGTCTGGTCTACGAGCTGCTCGGCATTTCCGAAGACCTGTTCACGCCCCTGTTTGCCACGGCGCGCGTGGCGGGCTGGGCGGCGCACCGGCTTGAGGAGCTGACCACCGGCAGCCGCATCATCCGGCCGGCCTATAAAAACGTTTCCCTGCCCTATGATTATATTCCGCTGGAGGAGAGGACCATCGCCAACACGGCGCATGCCGGCAAATACGTTCCCAGCGAAGAAAGACTGAGAAAGTGAAGGTGAACGTCATGAAAAAAATCAAAGGCTCCCGCAGCAAGCCGGCTCCCACCGTGCTCATTGTCGTGGCGGCGCTGAGTCTGTGCGCGCTGCTGCCGCTGCGCGTTTATCACGTTTCGTCCCTCATCGAACCAGAAACCGGCTTTTTTGCCAAAACGAACGCGTCGGTCTGGCTGTTCTATATCATCTGCGTGCTTGTCATCGGCTTTTTGATGGCGGCAAGCTTTCTGAGCGACAGGGTCAACCGCGTGCGTGACTGTATGACGCGGAACAAGCCGCTGGGCGTCGTTTCGCTGCTGACCGGCGTGACCGTGATGTTCGACGCGATCGTCGAGCTGCTGCAGTTCCTTGACCTGACCGGCGCTTACAACCCCTACGCCGGTGCGACCATGTTTTCTTATCTGACCAAAAACGGCGGCACGGCGCTGCTGTTCGGCGCCGTTTTCGCGGCGCTTTCCGCCGCGTTTTACTGGATCTACGCGCTGTCCTGCTTCAACAAAAAGATCCATATGCGCTCGTTCCGCATCCTGTCTGTGATGCCGGTCGCCTGGTCGATCTGCCGCATCATCACCCGTTTTGTGACCAAGATCAGCTTTGTCAACGTCTCCGACCTGCTGCTGGAGCTGTTTATGCTGGTGTTCCTCATTTCGTTCACGCTGGCGTTCGCGCAGGTCGTCACCAACGTCACCCCCGAGGTCAGCGCCTGGCGGCTGTTCGGCTGCGGGCTGCCCGCGGCGCTGCTGGCGTTTGTGATCAGCGTACCGCGCGCGCTGCTCCACACCGACCGCATCGTGGCGGGGCACAGCCTGGCGCCGTGCGATCTGATGCTGGCGATCTTTATCCCGGTTTTCCTCTATTTCACCACCACCGCGGTCAAAAAGAGACCGCTTCAGGAACAGCCGGCGCAGCAGGAAGCGCAGCCGGAGCAAAGCGCCGACACGCAGGGCGACGCCGATAAGGAGTAACAGCCGTGCAGCTTGATTCGCCGTTTTTCAGCAATCTGTTTGCCACCGCGCAGCAGGTGCTCATTCTGTATATCCTCATCACCGTGGGCTTTGTCGCGGATAAGCTCGGCATCTACACCGAAAAAGCGTCCCGCCTGAACACCAATCTGCTGTTCTACATCGTCACCCCGATGGTGATCGTCAACAGCTTTTTGTCGATGGACAGCTCGCCCGAGCACATCAAGGGGCTGGGGCTTGCCATTCTGTGCAGCTTCGGCTTTCACTTCATCGGCATGGTGCTCATCCTGCCGCTGTTCCGCAAGGGCGAACTCAGGCAGTGCGGCATCTACCGCTTCGCCTGCATGTACGGCAACTGCGGCTACATGGCGCTGCCGCTGGCGCAGGCGGTGCTGGGCGACATTGGCGTGTTCTATTGCTCGGCGGCGGTGATGGTGTTCAACGTGGTCTCGTTCACCCACGGCATCACCATTCTGGGCGCGCAGAAGGATGGGTTCCAACTCAAAAAGCTGCTCATCAACCCCGGCACGATCGGCGTTGCCATCGGCATGCCGCTGTTTTTGCTCAAGGTGAAGCTGCCCGTCATCATCGCCACGCCCGTCAGCGGCCTGGCTTCGCTGAATACGCCGCTGGCCATGCTGGTTTTCGGCACCTATCTGGCGAACACCGATCTCAAAACGATGTTCAAAAACGCAAATATTTATCTGGTGGCGTTCATAAAATTGATCGTGCTGCCGCTCATCGTGCTCGGCCTGCTCACGCTGGCCGGGGTGCCGACCCCGCTGCGCGTTGCCTTGACGCTGGTCTCGGCCGCGCCCAGTGCCAACAACACGGTCGTGCTCGCGGGCAAGTATGATCTGGACACCGGCGTTGCGTCCAAAACCGTCGGGCTTGTCAGCTTTCTTTCCATTCTCACCATGCCGGTCATGATCGCGCTGGCGCAACTGTAAGGAGGATTCTCATGGCGAAAGCAAAAAAAAGAAGGGGCAGCAACAAAGCCGCGTTCCCCCTTGGTCTGATCTTGATCGTGTTTGCCGTGATCGGCGTCATCTTTTCGGTGAGCGCCGGCGTCAACGGTGTGAAGAAGCTGACCGATAAAACCGAAAAAAAGCTGGCCTATCAGGAATGGCTCGTTCCGGTCGTGATGTACGACCCGGATATGTTCGACGACGTGTCCTCGGCCGATATCAACCAGCTCACCGTCTGCGCGGTCTGGGCGATCATCAAGGATGATTCGATCTATCCCGGCGTGTACGAAACCGACGACGTCGGCAATATCATGATCCCGCAGAAGGACGTCAACAAAAAATTCGCCGAAATGTTCGGCACGGATGCGGTTCCCACCCACATCGGCGTCAAGGGTTATTTTGACGAGTTCACCTACAGCGAACAGAGCCAGTGCTATCTGGTCACCTCCACCGGCTCAGTGCCGATCTACACGCCCAAGGTGATGGAAATCAAAAAGAGCGCCAACACCGTCGTGCTCACCGTCGGCTATCTGGCGGGCGACGGCTGGGCGCAGGCGGCGGACGGCAGCTATATCGAGCCCGCGCCGACCAAATACGTCAACATCACCCTGCGTGAAAACAACGACGGTTATTACATCAGCGCCATGCAGGCGACCGACGCGCCCGAAAACGCGGCGCCCGGCGAAACGCTGGTGACCGCCCCGGCGGAAACCGAGGCTGAAACGACCGAACCGGAATCCGTCGAGGAAACGTCCGCCGAAGCGACTGAAACGCCGGCAGCCCCAACAGAAGAATAAACCAACAAAAACAGCAGCCGCCGTGATCATTCACAGCGGCTGTTTTGATTTGATATATAATGTTAAAAGAAAAGATTTATATTATTTTTCACTGAGCAGCTTGTTCAGCTCTTCCATGAAGGTGTTGATATCCTTGAACTGGCGGTAGACCGAGGCAAAGCGGACGTAGGCGACCTCGTCGATCCCCTTGAGCTTTTCCATGGCCAGCTCGCCGATGTGGATGGAGGTCACTTCCCGGTCAAGCGAATTCTGAATGGTCATTTCAATGTCGTCGACCGCTTCCTCGAGCTGAGCCAGCGTAACCGGGCGCTTTTCACAGGCGCGCAGCATGCCGTTGAACAGCTTCTGGCGGTCGAACGATTCGCGCGATTTGTCGCGCTTGATCACGATCACCGGCACGTTTTCAATGATCTCATAGGTCGTGAATCTCTTGGCGCAGCGGATACATTCTCTGCGTCGGCGGATCCGTTCGCCTTCGTCGGTCGGTCTGGAATCGATAACCTTGCTTTCTTCAAAGCCGCAGAACGGGCATTTCACATTGATCACATCCATTCATTTATTGTTCTTATTATATCATAACATTTTTGGTATTTCAACTAAAAAAACGAATTGCCCGGTTTGACCCGGGCATTCCCGCTTCAACGTCACTCGACCGGTTCCAGCTTTTTGATGCCGAACAGCATCCTCAGCACGCCCTGCAGAACCTTCGGACTGCGCAGTACCACGATTTTCATGTCGCTCGTTCCTCCTTTTCGTTCTGTTCTATCCTATGTGCCGGGGTCAAAAAGGTTCCGGTTTGACGGCTTTGACACCGGATTCGCAAGTAAAGATCGCGTCAAAAAAATTTTTGAAAAAAACTTGAAAAAGGTGTTGACAGGGTGAAAAGTATGTGGTAATATGTTCAAGCCGTCGCAAGAGAGGCGGCAGCGCACCTTG
>CAMJHI010000154.1 GCA_946405475.1 uncultured Clostridia bacterium | reverse complement strand
GAATCTCAAAGTCGACCGTCTTGGCGTGGCAGCAGGCGACGATATCGCCGAGCGTCTGATCGAACGCGGCCTTGAACTTGGCCGGCGTGACGATCTTCATGTTGTCCACATCCGCCTTCATGGAAATGTTGTTCTCACTCTTGAACTTTCTCACTTCGGAAATGGCGGCCTTCACGCATTCGCCGAACGCGATGGCTTCTTCATCGTCCTCGCCGTCCACCGTCCACAGGTTGCGGGGCAGGCAGTCGATGCCTTCCTTCGCGGCAAACGCGTCCTGATAAATGTATTCCGTCATGTGCGGCACAAAAACGCCGTACATCTTCAGAATGTTGAGCAGGCAGTAATAAATGGCCGCCTGACCGCTCTTGCGCGCCTCGACGCCGTGAATGTCGGGCTGATAGAGGCGTTCCTTGCTGATCTCCACGTAATAGTCGCAGAAATCCTTCCAGAAAAAGTCGTCGATCTCGTGCCGCGCCGAGCCGATCTCATATTCGTTGAGCAGGCTGATGCAGCGGCGCATGGTCTGCTTGCAGCGTTCCACGATCCACTTGTCGATGGGCAGCAGCTCGACCGTTTCGTTCTTGTCGTAATCGTTCAGATGCGTGAGCGTGAATTTGGACGCGTTCCAGAGCTTCGTCAAAAAGCGCTTGGCGATCTTCAGCTCATCGTCGGAAAAATACGTGTCGGTGCCCAGCTTGGTGTTCGCCGCCCAGTAACGGATGCAGTCCGCGCCGAACTCTTCCACGAGCTGGTTCGGGGATTTGACGGCGTTGCCCTTGGATTTGCTGATCTTTTCGCCCTTCTTCGCCAGCACGAAGCCGCAAACCATAATGTCGCGCCACGGCACCTCGCCCGTGTGATACAGGCTCTTGGCGATGGTGTAAAACGCCCAGGTGCGGATGATCTCGTGCGCCTGCGTGCGCATGGTCATGGGCGCGAGCGTGTCGGAAATGTCGGTGCCGTCCGGCTCCTCCCAGTGCGCGTTGATCTGCGGGGTCATGGACGAGGTCGCCCACGTGTCAAGCACGGAGGATTCGGGCACGAATTCGGTGCAGCCGCATTCGCACGTCGCCTCGGGCGTGACTTCCAGCGGGTTGACCGGCAGAATGCTCTCATCGGCGAACAGCGGCTTGCCGCACTTTTTGCAGTACCACACCGGGAACGGCACGCCGAAATAGCGCTGACGGGAAATGCACCAGTCCCACTTCAGGTTTTCGACCCACACGTCGTAACGGTTTTTCATGAAGGTCGGGTACCAGTTGATCTTGTTGCCCGCCTCGGCGAACAGGTCGCGGTGAGAAAGAATGTCGATATACCACTGACGGCTGGGCAGAATTTCGATCGGCTTGCCGCAGCGCTCGTGCGTCTGCACGGTGTGCACCAGCTCCTCGACCTTTTCCAGCAGCCCCTGCTCCTCGAGCAGACGCAGCAGCTCCTTGCGCGCGCCGTAAACGCTCATGCCCGCCACGTAGGGCACGCTTTCGTCGATGCGCCCCTCGGTGGTGAGCACCTTGCGGTAGGGCAGGTTGTGCTTTTCGCACCATTCCACGTCGGTCTGGTCGCCGTAAGTGGCGCACATGACCACGCCGGTGCCCTTGTCGAGGCTGACGATCTCGTCCGTGAGGATCGGCACCTCGTAATTGAACACGGGCACGACCGCTTTTTTGCCCACGTACTTTTTATAGCGCTCATCCTCGGGATTAACGAATAAGCAGACCACGCCGTAAAGCAGCTCGGGGCGGGTGGTGGCCACGGTCAGCGGTTCGCCGTCGACCATGAAATAGATGTAGTTGAAAGTGGATTTGATGTCGGCCGAATCCAGCTCCGCCTGCGCGATGGATGTCTGGCACTCGGTGCACCACAGCACGGGGGATTCCTTCACGTAAGCCTTGCCCTCTTTGGCCAGACGGATGAAGGATTTCTGCGAAATGCGGCGGGAACGCTCGTTGATGGTCTCATACCGCAGGTTCCAGTCGACCGAGAAGCCGAGGGATTTCCACAAATTGGTGAATTCCTCCACGTATTTCGCGGTGGTGGTCATGCACTTTTCATACAGCACGTCGCGCGGCAGATCCTTGGCCTTGATGCCCTCTTCCTTTTCGACCAGACGCTCGGTCGGCAGGCCGTTGTCGTCAAAGCCGAAGGGGTAGAACACGTTGTAGCCCGTGAACTTGCGGAAGCGCGCGACCATTTCGGCCTGCGTGTAAGAAAAGATGTGGCCGATGTGCAGCGAGCCGCTCACGGTCGGGGGCGGCGTGTCGATGGAATAGATCTTGTTGGGGCTGTTGGGATCGAAACGGTAAACGTCCTTGCTTTCCCACAGCTTCTGCATTTCTTTTTCGGCGGTTCGGAAATCGTATTTGTCCAGCATAAAATCAAACTCTCCTGATTGATATTTCTGTCTGATCGCTATTGGCAGCGGTTTTTATTCGTTCACCACAACGGCTTTGATCTTCACGTTCTTGCCGTTGATGTCGAAGGTTTCCGCGTCCACGCTTTCGGCGCGGGCGATGGAATCGGCGAGCAGCTCTTTGGCAACGCCCGCCAGACCGGGGGCGAGAAGCTGTTCAAACTCGTCGTCGCTCTCATAGGTGATGGCGATGCGGTCCATGACCTCAAAGCCGGAACTCTTGCGCAGGTTCTGCACCTTGGACACGAACTCGCGGGCGTAGCCCTTTTGGATGAGCTCGGGGGTCAGCGTGGTTTCGAGCACTACAGTGATGCCGCGATCCGCCGCGCTGATGAAGCCCTCCTTCTGGCCGGTGCTCACCAGCAGGTCGTCGGCTCCGAACGAAACCTCGGTGCCGTTCAGCGTCACGGTGTGCGCGCCGGTCGCTTCGATATCGGCCAGCACCGCGTCGCCGTCGGCCTCGGCCAGATACGCGCGGATGGCGTTGAGCACCTTGCCGTATTTCGGCCCGAGCGTTTTGAGCTGCGGCTTGATGGTGTGGCTGATGAAGCCCTTGGTGGAATCGATCTGCTCGGCCTGCTCCACGTTCAGCTCTTCCGCAAGGATGGAAAGCATTTCGTCGTCGAAACGGCTGTCGTCGTTTTCCAGGCAGACCATCAGGCGGCTGAGCGGCTGACGGATCTTGAGGTTGGCCAGGTTGCGCGCGTTGCGGGCAATGCCCACCGCGTCGTAAACGAGCTGCATATCATGCTCGAGCGTTTCGTCAATGAACGCCTCGTCGCACACGGGGTAATCGCACAGGTGGATGCTCTCGGGCGCGTCGGGGTTGAGCTTGCGCACGAGCCGCTGGTAAATGGCCTCGGTCTCAAACGGAATAAAGGGCGCGGCCAGCCGAATGAGCGTTTCCAGCACGGTGTAAAGAGTGACGTAGGCGGCCTTTTTGTCTTCGGTCACGTCGCTCATCCAGAAGCGGCGGCGGCAGCGGCGCACGTACCAGTTGGACATGAGGTCGACAAAGTCGACGATGGCGCGCGCGGCCTCGGTGATGTGGTAGCCTTCCAGCTCCGTGTCGACCTTTTTGATCAGGGAATTGAGCGCGCCCAGCACCCAGCGGTCCATCATCGTCAGCGCGCAGTCCTTCGGGGAAATCCCGGCGGCGTTGAAGCCGTCGATGCCGGAATAAAGGTTGTAGAAATGGAACGTGTTCCAGAGCGTACCCATGAAGCGGCGCTGGTGCTCGTTGATGGCGTCGCCGTCAAAGTTGGTGCTGATCCACGGCGCGGAGGACACGTAGAAATACCAGCGGATGGCGTCGGCGCCGTGCTTGTCCATGACCTCCCACGGGTCGACGACGTTGCCCTTGTGCTTGCTCATCTTGATGCCGTCCTTGTCGTTGACCAGACCGAGGGCGACGCAGTTTTTATAGGGCGATCTGCCGAAAATGGCGGTGGAGATGGCCTGCAGCGAATAGAACCAGCCGCGGGTCTGGTCGCTGCCCTCGCTGATGAAATCGGCGGGGAACTGCTTTTCAAACAGATCTTTGTTTTCAAACGGATAGTGCTGCTGGGCGAAGGGCATGGAGCCGGAATCGAACCAGCAGTCGATCACCTCGGGCGCGCGGCGCATGGTGCCGCCGCATTCGCACGTAAAGGTGAGCGGGTCGACGCTGGGCTTGTGCAGGTCGATATCGGCCGGCGCGCCGGTGAGCTTTGTCAGCTCCTCCACGCTGCCGATGACGTGGTGCTTTTCGCACTTGTCGCACACCCACACGGGCAGCGGCGTGCCCCAGTAGCGGTCGCGCGAGATCGCCCAGTCGATGACGTTGCTCACAAAGTTGCCCATGCGGCCCTCTTTGTAGGTTTCGGGGAACCAGTTGACGGAATTGTTGTCGGCCGTGAGCTGATCGCGCAGCTCGCTCATGGCGATGAACCACGAGGCGCGCGCAAAATAGATCAGCGGGCTGTCGCAGCGCCAGCAGAAGGGATACTGGTGCTCGATGGTCTGCACCTTGAACAGAATGCCCTCGTTGCTCAGGCGGGTGATGATGTCGGGGTCGCAGTCCATGACGAAGCGGCCGGCGTATTCGCCGCAGACGTCGGGGTAGCAGCCGCGCTCATCCGCCATTTTGATGAACGGCAGGCTGTAGCGCTTGCCGACCTGCGAGTCGTCCTCACCGAAGGCGGGGGCGATGTGCACCACGCCGGTGCCGCTGTCGAGCGTGACGTAGCCGTCGCAGGTGACGTACCACGCCTTGCCGCGGTATTTTTCTTCGACGTATTTGAAAATGGGCTCGTATTTGCGGTATTCGAGATCCTTGCCCTTGCAGGTTTCGACCACTTCATAGCTGTCTTTTTCAAACAGCCCGTCCACCAGCGCCTGCGCCAGAATGTAGCGGCAGTCGGCGGTCTGGATCTTGACGTAATCCGCCTCTGGGTTCACGCACAGACCGGCGTTGGACAGCAGGGTCCACGGCGTGGTCGTCCACGCCAGATAGTAGGTGTTTTCTTCGTCGGCCGCCTTGAAGCGAACGTAAATAGAGCGGGTCTTGATGGTCTTGTAGCCCTGCGCGACCTCGTGCGAGGAAAGCGCGGTGCCGCAGCGCGGGCAGTAGGGCACGACCTTGTGGCCGTGGTAGAGCAGCCCCTTGGCGTCAAGCTGCTTGAACGCCCACCAGACGGATTCGATGTAGCTGTTGTCGTAGGTGATGTAGGGCTTGTCGAAATCGGCCCAGAAGCCGATGCGCTCGCTCATATTCTCCCACAGGTCTTTATATTTCCAGACGCTCTTGCGGCACTTGTCGATGAAGGGCACGATGCCGTAGGTTTCAATGTCGGCCTTGCCGCTGAAGCCCAGCTCCTTTTCGACCTCCAGCTCGACCGGCAGACCGTGAGTGTCCCACCCGGCCTTGCGTTCCACGTGGTAGCCCTTCATGGTGCGGTAGCGCGGGATCAGGTCCTTGATGGAACGGGTGAGGATGTGCCCCACGTGCGGGCGGCCGTTGGCCGTGGGCGGCCCGTCGTAGAAGGTGTATTCCGGCTTGCCCTCGTTTTTGAGCACGCTTTTGCGGAAGATGTCGTTCTCTTTCCAGAACGCGCGCACCTCCCGCTCGCTTTCGGCAATGTTGTATTGAGCGTCCGTTTTTTCAAACATACAGCATTTCTCCTATAGATAAAAATAACAATACTTTATCATCATATCACTTGCCCGCGGCCTCGTCAAGCTTTTTTCGCCTCGCGCCCCTCTGACAACCGAAAACTAACCACCGCTGTCGGACTTAATAAGGCGAAAAGCGGAATTGAGCCGATAGCGGATAGCGGCAGTCAGCAGTCAGCGGATAGCCGATAGCAGTTGTCTGCAGTCAGCCGATAGCGGATAGCGACCGGTCACTTATCAATTCCTGAATGTTTTCCATTTGAGTCGACCGCTTCTACACAGCCGGAAAAACCTTGTTCACTCGCGGCAAGCATAAATGCTTGCCCT
>CAMJHI010000153.1 GCA_946405475.1 uncultured Clostridia bacterium | reverse complement strand
CAGAACCTACACGCCGCATGACCAAAACAAGGCTTGTTTCGTGTGTTTGTCATTATAATATATTTGCCGACGTTTTGCAAGATTTTTTGAAAAAAACTTTACGGCAGCAGATTTTGCCGCAGCTGCGACAAAATCTTTTTTTCGCGGCGGGATACCTGCACCTGCGTCAGCCCCAGCCGCTCGGCGGTTTTGCACTGGGTCAGGCCGCCGTAATAGCGCAGAGCGATGAGCGCGCGATCCGGCGCGGGCAGCGACCCGAGCGCCTGCTCGAGCGAAAGCCGCTCGGTCAGCTCGTTTTCCGCCGATTCCACCGGGATGTCCGCCGTGCGCTCGCCCTCCTCCCCCGTTCGTGTGAGCGGCACGGTCGGCTGCGCGGCGTTGAGGATCTCGGCCGTCTGCTCCCTGTCCAGCCCCAGCGCCTGCGCCAGCTCGCTCACCGTCGGCTCCTGCCCGTTGAGGCGGGTCAGCCGCTCGCGTTCCCGCACGGCAAGACGCGCTTTTTCTTTGAGCGCGCGCCCCACCTTGACCGTGCCGCCCTCGCGGAACACGCGGCGGATCTCGCCCAGAATGACCGGCACCGCGTAGGTCGAAAACGCAAAGCCGCGCGCGGCGTCAAAGCCGTCGGCCGCCTTGATCAGCCCCACGCAGCCCGCCTGCACCAGATCGTCATATTCCGCGCCCTTGCCGCGAAACCGTGCGGCGCAGGCGTGCACCAAACCCATATTTTCCGTGATCAGCCGTTCGCGCGCCTCAGCCGTCGCCGCCAACGAGCTTGCCCTGAATCTGTTTTTCCAGCGTCACGCAGGTGCCCCTGCCGGGCTTGCTGCGCACGCTGACGCGATCGCAAAAGCTTTCCATCACCGCAAACCCGAGCCCTGCTCTTTCACCGCCAAGGCCGGAATAAAGCGGCTGCATCGCCAGCGCGATATCTTCGATGCCCCTGCCCTTATCCTTGACCCGAAAGCGAACGAGACCGCCGGCAAAAATTTCGCCGATGAGTCTGATCTCGCCCAGACCGTCGGGATAGGCGTGGACGATGCAGTTCGTCACCGCCTCGCTCACCGCCGTTTTGATGTCGCACAATTCCTCCACCGTGGGGTCGAGCTGCGCGGCAAAGCCGGAGGCCGCCAGCCGGGCGAAGCTCTCGTTGGCCGAGCGGCTTTCAAACGTGAGCGTGAAGCGATTGAGCGGTTGCTTTCTCATGGTCTTTCACCTGCCATTCTCAATCCGGCGATTTTTTCCAGACCGGATAATTTCATGATCTGATAGAGCCGCGGCGGCAGATTGACCGCTTCCACCTTGCCGCCGCAGGCCGACACGCTGCGGTAACGCCCCATGACCAGCCCGACGCCGGAGGAATCCATAAAGGTCACGCCGCCGAAATCCAGCACCAGCAGCTTCGGCTTCAGCCGGTCGATCTCGCCGTCGATTTGTTTGCGGATGGGCGCGGCCGTGTGGTGGTCGATCTCGCCGTCGAGGAACACCGTCATGCACTTGCCCTGAATTGAAATTTCCATGTTTCTTCCCTTCTTTTGCCTGCCGTTTCGGCGGATAAAAAAACAACCTCTGTCCATAAGGATAGAGGTTGTCCGCTGAAAAGTTTGTCTGAGTCTGTCAGCCGCTGAAATTTTTTATCAAGTGCGCCCGCACCTCGCCCGCCAGATAAAGCGAGCCGCACACCAGCAGGCATTCGCCGTCGTTTCGTTCGGCATTGGCAAGGTCGACGGCTTTACAGGCGTCTGCACAGGCGGTCACGGCGGGGCAATACGGTTCCGCCATCGCTCTGAGCTTTTCCGCCGTCTGCGCGCGCAGATTGTCGGCCACGGGCACAGCGACGATTTTTTTGCACAGCGGCGCAACATTTTTCAAATAATCATCAATGCTTTTATCCGCCATCATGCCCAGCACCGCCACGGTTTTGCCGGTCAGCCCGGCCTGCTTCAGGCTTTCGGCCAGCACGCGGCCGCCGTCCTCATTGTGCCCGCCGTCGAGCAGCACCAACGGCTTTCGGCAGATCACTTCCTGCCGCGCCGCCAGCTTCGCGCGTTTCAGGCCGCTCTGGACACTCGATAACGACAGCCCCAGCAGCCGCGCCGCCTCGATGGCGGTGACGGCGTTTTTGATCTGGTGCGCGCCGCCCATGGCGGTTTCGTATTCGGTTCCTTCATAGAAAAACCGTGTGCCGAACAGGTCGTTTTTGATCGTTTTTACGGCGGCGAGCTCGGGCGATGTAAAGCTGTTTTGCTTGTCAATACAGGCGGAACGAATGACGTTCATCACGCCGCCCGGCTGATCGGGGTAACAGACCGTGCGGCCGTTCGGCTTGATGATGCCCGCCTTCTCGGCAGCGATCTGTTCCACCGTGTCGCCCAAAATCGCCATGTGGTCGAGCGAAACGGAGGTGATAACGCTCACCAACGGCGTGTCAATAACGTTGGTGGAATCGAGCCGCCCGCCCAAGCCGACCTCGAGCACCACCACGTCGCAGCTTGCTGCGGCAAACAGGTCGAACGCCGCCGCGGTAATGACCTCGAACTCTGTCGGCTGCATGCCCTGCTCGGCCAAATGGTGAACGACGGGTTCCAATCGTGTCACGGTCTCGGCAAAAGCGGCTTCTTCCACAGGTTTGCCGCCCACCTGAATGCGCTCCAGAAAATGCGTCACATAGGGTGACGTGAACAGCCCGACGCGCTTGCCCTCGGCCCGGAGCATTTCGGACAGCATAGTCGACACGGAGCCCTTGCCGTTCGTGCCGCCGACGTGGATGAAAGAAAGCCGCTCCTGCGGGTCGCCCAGCGCATGACAAAGCGCCTGAATGCGCTGAAGCCCCGGGCGGATACCGAAACGGTCGAGCGAATGGATGAATTGTAAAGCCTGCGGATAGTTCAAGATGTTTCTCCTTATTACAAATCGCAATTTGTCGGGCTGGCGCCAGAAGCCGATAGCTGATAGCCGATAGCCGATAGCTGATAGCACATGTTTATAAAAAAATTGCTATCCGCTATTCGCTATTAGCTATCCGCTCAAATCGGAACATATTTCGGCTTTCTCAAAAAGGCAGGGAAAAACGCCCTGCCTTTCGTTGTCATTTCTTAAATTGCTTTTTCATGCGCAGTTCCTTGGAAAGGATGGTCTTGCGCAGGCGCAGGGATTTGGGCGTGACCTCGAGCAGCTCGTCATCCTTGATGAACTCCATGCACTGCTCCAGGCTCAGCACCGAGGGCGGCACCAGCCGCAGCGCGTCGTCACTGCCGGCGGCGCGGGTGTTGGTGAGCTGCTTCTTTTTGCAGACGTTGCACACGATGTCTTCATTCTTGGCGCATTCGCCCACGATCATGCCCTCATAGACCGGCACGCCCGGCCCGATGAACAGACGGCCTCTGTCCTGCGTGTTGAACAGGCCGTAGCCGGTGGATTCGCCGGTTTCATGCACAACGATCGAGCCGCGCTCGCGGGTCTGGATGTCGCCGGTGAAGGGTTCGTAGCCGGAAAAGATCTGGTTCATGATGCCGTTGCCGTTGGTGTCGGTCAGAAATTCGGAACGGTAGCCGATCAGCCCGCGGGACGGAATTTTGAATTCCAGATGCGTCGAGCCGCCCTCGCGCACGCCCATGTTTTCGAGCTGTGCCTTGCGGGAGCCCAACTTTTCAATGACCGCGCCGACGTATTCCTCCGGCACCTCCACGATGAGCAGCTCCATCGGCTCGCACACCACGCCGTCGATCTCTTTGAGAATGACCTTCGGGCGGGACACCGCAAATTCATAACCCTGACGGCGCATGGTTTCGATCAGAATGGAAAGATGCAGCTCGCCGCGGCCGGACACCTTGAACGTGTCGGTGGTTTCAGTCTCCTCCACGCGCATGCTCACGTTGGTTTCCACCTCTTTGAACAGGCGGTCGCGCAGGTTGCGCGAGGTGACGAACTTGCCCTCCTGCCCGGCAAAGGGGCTGTCGTTGACGATGAAATTCATGGAAATGGTCGGTTCGTCGATTTTGATGAAAGGCAGCGCCTCCACACAGTCGGGGTCGCACGCGGTCTCGCCGATGTTCAGATCGGGAATGCCCGCCACGCAGATCAGATCGCCCGCCACGGCGGAGTCGACCTCCACGCGCTTGAGCCCCTCAAACTGATACAGCCGCGCGATGCGCTGGTTTTCGGTCGTGCCGTCGGTTTTGCACAGCACGATGTTCTGCCCGCGCCTGACCTCGCCGCGCTCCACGCGCCCGACGCCGATGCGCCCGATATAATCGTCATATTCCAGTGAAGAAAACAGGATCTGCAGCGGCGCGTCGACCTCGACGTGAGGCGGCTCGATCTCGGTTAAGATCGCGTCGAGCAGCGGGCGCATATCGCCCGAACGCACGTCGGGTTCCAGCGAGGAATAGCCGTCCTTCGCGCTGGCGTAGACCACGGGAAATTCAAGCTGATCGTCGTCCGCGCCGAGTTCGATGAACAGATCCAGCACTTCGTCGAGCACCTGCTCGGGTCTCGCGCCGGGGCGGTCGATCTTGTTGACCACCACCAGCGGCTTTTTGCCCAGACCCAGCGCTTTTTTGAGCACGAAGCGCGTCTGCGGCATGCAGCCCTCAAACGCGTCGACGAGCAGCAGCACGCCGTCGACCATCATGAGGATACGCTCGACCTCGCCGCCGAAATCGGCGTGGCCGGGGGTGTCGACGATGTTGATCTTGGTGTCCTTATAATGAATGGACGTGTTTTTGGAAAGGATGGTGATGCCGCGCTCACGCTCCAGATCGTTGGAGTCCATCACGCGCTCCGCCACCTGCTCGTTGGCGCGGAAGGTGCCGCTTTGCTTGAGCAGCTCGTCCACGAGCGTGGTCTTGCCGTGGTCAACGTGGGCGATGATGGCGATGTTTCTGATTCCCGTTCGTTCCATATTTTTCTCCTGCCTGTAGAATAGTTTTCATCAAAAATCGAACCCGGCCCGATGCTTTCGGTCGGGCGAAAGCGTTCAAGAAAGGAATTCCAAAATCCGCTTTCCGTCGTGATAGCCCTTCTCATACAGCTTTTTCAGCCCCGTCATATCAGAAGAAAGCGTTTTCATATTTTCGACGTGATCCGGGGCGATCACAAGCGCTTTTCCGTCTTTTTGAAGCTTCAGCACTTCTTCGAGCTGCCGGGCATACACCCGGTTGCGCGCGGCAAGCGCCTTGGCGGCTTTTGGGTAGCGGCGCTGCAAAAGCGCGCCGGCCACGGCGTTCCTTGTGTCGGAAAGCTTTGCGTCGACCGGCTTGGTCAGAATCACAACGATCTTATCACACCCGGCCTCCAGCGCCCTTTTGTAAGGGATCGGGTCGCTGACGCCGCCGTCAAAATAAAGCCTGCCGTTGAATTCCTGCGGCCGGCACACCACCGGCACACAGCAGGAGGCCATCAAAAAGCCGTAACGGTCTTTTTCCATGCCGTCTTTTTCAAAGTAAACCGGAGCGCCGCTGTGCGCGTCGGTCGCCACGACCTCAAAGCCGGCCGCCGACGCCTGAAACGCATCGTAATCAAGGGGATTCTCGCCGTCGGAATTGGCCAGCGTTGCGTAAATGTAATCGAGACCGATGAACGAGCCGCTTTTGAAATAATTGCCGAAGCTCATGTAGGCCGGGCGTTGGGCGTATTCGGTGTAAAAGGTATAGTTCCTGCCCTTCTGACCGGCCAGAAAAGAAATGCAGTTGGCGCTGCCCGCGGAAACGCCGACAGCATAATCAAAAGCAACCTTCTCGTCAAGGCAGCGATCCAGCACGGCGCAGCCGTAGATGCCGCGCGTGCCTCCGCCGACGTCGATCAAACCGATCATTGTTTCTCCCCCTGCCTAACTCTATTTTATAATTATACCGCGCGTGTCAACCCATGTTTTTTTCACCTGTTACATCTGAGAAACACATCGGAATTTTGCGCGCTCGACGCGCGTAAAATTCCGGTCGATATACGCCTGCGG
>CAMJHI010000152.1 GCA_946405475.1 uncultured Clostridia bacterium | reverse complement strand
TTCCTGCAGAAAAAAGCAATATAGTTTATTATAACAAATTTGTTTTGAAAATGCAAATCAGGCGAAACGCCTTGCCTGATTCCGGTTCGTGCGCTATAATAGGAGCATCTTTCAACCGTTCCCGAGGGTTTGTATGAAAAAACCAACGTTTCGCGCAACCGTCAACAGCTGCTACGTCGGCTACATTTCGCAGGCGATCGTCAACAACTTCTATCCCCTGCTGTTCGCGCTGTTTCAAAATCAATACCGTCTCACGCTTTCGCAGATCAGCTTTCTGATCATCGCCAATTTCGGCGTTCAGCTGCTCGTTGATCTGCTGGCCGCCCCCTTTGCCGACAAGATCGGCTACCGTCCGCTGGTGGTCAGCGCGCACGTCCTGTGCGCGGCCGGGCTGATCCTGCTGCCGGTGCTGCCCGCCGTGATCGGCCCCTATGCCGGGCTGCTGACGGCCATCATGCTCAGCGGCGTCGGCGGCGGGCTGATCGAGGTGGTGATCAGCCCGATCGTGGAAGCGTGTCCGAGCGACAACAAGGCCGCCGCCATGAGCCTGCTGCACTCATTCTACTGCTGGGGGCAGGCCGGCGTGGTGCTGCTTTCCACCTTTTCGTTCCGGTTTTTCGGGTTGGCCGCTCACACGGTCGTTTCCGTGCTGTGGGGGCTCGTGCCGCTGGGCAACGCCTTTGCCTTTCTGCGCGTGCCGCTCAACACCCTGCCCCACCCCGAGGGCAAGAGCGCGCCGCTGCACGCCGTGAAGCAAAAGGGCTTCGCGCTGTTCTTTCTGATGATGCTGTGCGCCGGCGCGTCGGAGCTTGCCATGAGCCAGTGGGCCTCCGCCTTTGCGGAAGAAGGCCTGCGCGTGAACAAGGCCACGGGCGACCTGCTCGGGCCGTGCCTGTTCGCCGTGTTTATGGGCGCGGCGCGGGTGTTCTACAGCAAAAAAGGCGAAAAGATCCGGCTGAGCAGCTACATGGCGGGCAGCAGCGCGCTGTGCGTGGCAGGCTATGCCGTGACGGTGTTTGCGCCGCATCCGCTGCTGTCGCTGTGCGGCTGCATGATCTGCGGGCTGGCCGTGGGCATCATGTGGCCGGGTACGTTCAGCATGGCCGCCAAGGCCATTCCGCTGGGCGGCACGTCGATGTTTGCGCTGCTGGCGCTGGCGGGCGATCTGGGCTGCACGAGCGGACCGTTTTTAGCCGGGCAGCTTTCCGCCGCCTTCGGTTCCGACCTGCGGGTCGGCTTTGCGTTTGCCGCCGTGTTCCCGTTGCTGATGCTCACCCTCGCCCTCGTGCGGCGCCGCCGCGAAAACCGGGAAAACGACCGGTAACCGTTTTGCCCTGCTTTGCATACGATGGGGATGTAAAGCATGGAGAACCGAACGGGATCGGCTCCTCCGATGCTTAAGCAAAGAAAGGAGGAAGCGGATCATGGGATGCAATCTCGGCAACGGCAACTGCTCTTGGGTCATCATTCTCATTCTCATCCTTTGTTGCTGCTGCGGCAATAACGACAACTCCGGCTGCGGCTGCAACTCCGGCAGAGGTTCTGACTGCGGCTGCTGCGGTTAAGACTCTGTAAACGTTCATCCGACACCATGCGCGGGCCCGGGCGGCTGTTACGGCTGCCCGGGCTTGCTTTTCTTTTTTTTGAGCCGCTCGATACAACCGTGAAAAGAACCGGGAAAAATGTTACGGAGGTGTCGAAAAATCTTGAAAAAATATATACATTTTGCGATGGGTATGATATAATAGCATAGATATTGTATTGTGAGGAGGGAGAACATGTCCGTTACGGTCAGCGTCATTGTGCCGACGCATCATCGGCCGCACTTTCTGAGCAGGACGATTGACTCCCTGCTCGGACAAACCTATCCCCACATCGAAATCGTCGTGGTCGACGACAACGAGCCGGGCAGTCAGGCGCGCGAACGCACCGAACACGTCATGGCCAAATACGCCGACTACCGCAATATCCTCTACGTCCAGAACCCTCATCCCCTCGGCGGCGGCCCGGCGCGAAACGCCGGCATTCAGGCCTGCCACGGCGAATACGTGACGTTTCTGGACGACGACGACATCTACCTGCCCGAAAAGGTCGACACGCAGCTCAGCTATATGCTTGAAAACGATCTGGATATGAGCTTCACCGACGTGTTCCTGTACGGCGCGGACGAAAAGCTGAAGGAATACCGCCGCCACACCTACGTGCAGGATTGCTCCAACCCCGAGCTGATGCGCCAGCACGTGATCCACTCCATCTGCCCAACCTCGTCTTATATGGTCAAGCGCAGCCTGCTGCTGCAGACCGACGGGTTCCGCGACGTTTCCATGGGGCAGGATTTCATGCTGATGTACGACCTGATCGAAAGCGACGCCAAGATCGGCTATCTGCCGGTTTCCTATATCATCCAGTATTTGCACGGTGAGGGCCGCATCTCGGTCGGTCAAAATAAGATCAACGGTGAAAACAATCTGTTCGCCTTCAAAAAGACAAAATTCGACATTCTCAACCGGGAGGAACGGCGTTACGTCCGGTTCCGCCATTACGCGGTGCTCTGCGTGGCCTACCTGCGCAGCAAAAAGCCGCTGCACGCGCTGCGCTATGCCGCCGCCGCCTTTTTCTGCTCGCCCGCTCTGGTGATCCGGGAAATGAAAAACTTTTTCCGCAACCGCCGCCTTGCCAAAAAGAACCGAGGTAACGCATGACGAACACCGCCGAAAGGAACAACAGAATCTCGCTTATGCTCTCTTTCGACAATCTGATCGACGTGAGCTTTTTTCTGCTGCTTTTTTCCGTGTTCACCAACATCTTTTTTGACGGCGTCAACAATTATTTTTATTTCTTCGCCTTCTTCGCTTTTCTCGGCACGACCACGATCCGGCTGATTTTCCGCATCCGGCAAACGGGGCGCGTCGTTTTGCCCACGATCACGCTGTGGTACGGGCTGTTCGTGCTGTACGGCTTCGCCTCGATCCTGTGGGCTTACGACCCGAGCGCGTGTTTCCACGTGACCTCCCGCATCATACAGTGCCTGATCATTCAGTTCTGCATGGCGCAGAACTATTCCTCCAAAACCGCGCTGCCGCGCTGTTTGAAGATCATTGCCTTTGCCAGCGTGATGAGCTCGATCTATATGCTCAGCCAGACGCCGCTCGACCACCTGTTCAAGAATCCGTTCGGCTCCGCATCCTCGAGCCTAAACCCCAACATGTTCGGCGTGATCTACTCTTTCGGCGCGCTCATCACCTATTTCTTTGCCTGCCACCATCACAAGAAGCTCGCGTATCCGATCGCGTTTTATCTGGTGTTCATGGTCATCATCACCGGCTCGCGCAAATCCACGATCATCGTGCTGCTGGGCATTTTGCTGCTGTCCGTTTTGCTGACGCAGCGCCGGTATCGGTTCCTGCGCCTGCTGATCACCCTCGGCGCCGTTCTCCTGATCCTTTATCTGATCATGACGGTACCGGAGCTGTACGCCGTGCTCGGCCGCCGCTTTGATTCCATGCTGGGCTTTTTCACCAACACCGAAGAGGATTACAGCATGACCTTGCGCCTGACCTTTATGCGCGTGGCCAAAGATATTTTTATGGAAAACTTTTTCTTCGGCGTGGGCATCATCAACTTCCACGTGGTACTGGGCACGCTGATGAATTCCTCCACCTATGCGCACAACAACTACTACGAGCTGCTGGCCGACCTCGGCCTGGTGGGCTTCGTGCTCTATTATTCCTATTACGTCTACGTGGCGATCGCCACATTCAGGCGCGCCCTGCTGGGCAGCCAATACGCCAAGCTGATGCTGACGCTGATCCTTGCCATCCTGCTGTGCGACTTCGGCATCATCAGCTTTTACACGATCCAGGTCAACGTCATCTTCACCTGCACCACCCTACTCCTGAGCGTGTGCGAGGTGCGGCGCAGAACACCCGTTCCCGCCCCCGCTCCGCAGGCGCTTCCCGCCGCCGAATAACAAAACGGCTGCCAAAAAAAGGATTAAACCGAAAGGATGAGATACGATTTGAACACGAACGCGAATACCGCATCCGAACCGAAGGGCTTGGAGGTCAACGTTCTCTTGCTGCTGAAGACCGTGCTGGCAAAATGGTGGATCCTGGTCATTTCCACGGTTCTGTGCGCCGCCATCGGCTGGGGCATTTCCGTGATCACGACCGATCCGACCTACACCACCAACCTGAGCTTCACCACCTACAACAAGGCGGCGGCCGACGTTGTTTCCAGCAGCGACATCAACTCCTCCATCATGATGACGAACACCTTCAAGTATATCCTTGAGGGGCGTCCCATGCGGGAGACCGTTGCCAAAAGCTGCTCGTTCCCCGTCACGGCGGATCAGTTGAGCAAATACGTATTTGTCAACACGCAGGCGGATACCAACATCATCATCGTCAACGTCACGACCAACAACCCCGACCATTCCTATGAGATCGCTTCAGGCATCGCCAAGCATTATCAGGACATCGTCGATTACGCCTACCCCAACGCGACGCTGCAGATTTATGAAAAGCCCTTCAAGCCCACCACGCACGACCCGCAGCTTTCGCTCATGCGCTTTGCCGCCATCGGCGGCGTGATCGGCTTTGCGCTGGCCTTCATCCTCATCTTCGTCATCAACGCCTCGCGCGACACCGTGCAGACCTCGGACGATATCCAGCTCAAGCTCGATTCCAAGCTGCTGGGCAGCATCAGCACCGTGCGCAACAAGGGCAGCAAAAAGAAGGGGCAGCAGGCGCTGCTCATCACCGACCGCTCGCTGGGCTTTTCCTTCATCGAATCCTACAAAGCGATCCGAACGCGTGTGGAAACGCTGTGCACCCGCAAGAACTACAAGACCATTCTGGTCACGAGCGCCGGTGCGAACGAAGGCAAGACCACGTTTTCGCTCAACCTGGCTCTCAGCCTTTCGCAAAACGGCAAATCTGTGCTGCTCATCGACGCGGATATGCGTAAACCCACGCTGTACCGCTTCCTCAACCTGAACATTCCCCGCGGCAACGACCTGGCCTCGGTGATCAGCGGCAGGACCGATCTGAGCGACGCGATCAAATACGTGGAAAAATACAAGCTCTTTATTCTCTCCTCCATCGAACCCAACAGCGAGCCGACCGAGATCCTTTCCTCACAGCAGATGAACAAGATCGTGAAGGCCGCCCGCAAGGAATTTGATTACGTCATCATCGACACGGCGCCCGCCGCCGTGGTGACTGACGCCACCATCCTGTGCAACTTTGCCGACGCCTGCATCATGGTCGTGCGCGAAAACTTCTCCGACGTCACGCGCATCCGCAGCGTGATCTCCGACCTTGAATCCTACCGCGCGGAGCTGATCGGCTGCGTTTACAACAACACCGCCGGGGAAGGGCTGTTCGGCTATTACGGCAAATACCACTACGGCTACCACGGTTATTATCAATCCTACGGTAGCTACGGACACGGAGACGATGAGTCCGCCGTGAGCGATTGACAGCGGGAGGCATGAAAGCATGAAAAAAGCAATTCTGGCAATCATCCTCATTGCGGCGCTGGGCTGTGCCGGTCTGATCGGCTACACGGTCTATCGGAAAGCGCCGGAGCAGGCCATCGTCGGCACGTGGAACAACGACGAGGTCGAAGGGCTGTACTATGTGTTCAACAAGGACGGCACCATGAGCGGCAAAGCCGAGATCCTTTCCGTGACCACCGGCCTTGACGGCACCTATACGCTCGACAAAGAGAACAAGACGCTGACCATCACCTATCAGATCAAGTCTCCCCTGCTCTCGATCGGGACCGATTTCACCGTGAAAAAGACCTATGAGTTCACCGGGGACGACAAGCTCATCCTCACCGATGAAAACGACAACGCCACCACCTTCACCAAAGCCGAACAATAAAAAAAGATCGACAAAAAAGGAACCTGCCGTCTGGCAGGTTCCTTTTTGATTGCTGTGATACAGGATGTTACATTATGCTTTGCCGGCGCAGCCGAGCACGGTTTCGATCTTGTGTTCCACCATGCCCTGAATGGCGTCAGATCGGAAGAGCGTC
>CAMJHI010000151.1 GCA_946405475.1 uncultured Clostridia bacterium | reverse complement strand
CCGGGCACCTGTCTCCCCCACTGGGCACCAGCGCTCCAAGGGATGGCGGGATTGTTACGGCATGTAGGGGTTATCGTCGCATTCGTAATCTTCCGGCATAATGTAGGGCGTGATAAAGCGGATGGTGAAGTCGACGCCCCACTGCCCCACCTTGCCGCGCCAGTTGTGGGAATGCGGTTCGATGGACAGCATGCCGTCATACTTTTTGATGTAAAGCAGCGCCATGACCGCGCCCCAGTTGACGTCGTCCAGCCCGGCGGGCGGGTCGTCGTAGCCCTCGCCGTTGATGTACAGCGTGCCCTTGACGTGGAAGTGATAGATGCGGTCGCCCCACTTTTTGATTTCCGCCAGATAGTCGCCGCCGCGGCCGCGGCAATGGGAATTGTCGTATTTGATGCCAAGCTCCGGCAGACGACCCAGAACCACGTCCCACGCGGGGTCACAGACGACAAAGTTTTCCCAATCGCAGTTATACACGGCGATCTTCACGCCGCGCTCTTTGCCATAGGCGATCAGCTCGGAAAAATAGCGGATGGCGATATCGCAGTTTTCCAGAAACGATTTGCCCTCGACCGCGTTGCAGCCGGTGTTGAACACCGGGCAGCCGAGGTAAGCGGCCAGGTCGATGCAGTTTTTATCGTGCTGCAGCGCTTCGGGGATGACGGCGCCGTTTTCGTCGACGCGCTTCATGCCCCAGCGGCCGATGGAACCGACGCGCACGCCGTATTTTTGGCAGCTTTCTTTGATGCGTTCCTTTTCGGCGAGGACTTCGGCACTGTCATAATTGTGGTTCACGCAAAATTCGACCCAGCCGAGACCTTTGTCGCGCACCGCTTTGATGCAGCCGTCCGACCAGCCGTTGATAATACCGAGATGCATAATCGAACTCCTTACTGTTCATAGTGATGAGCCTGCTCGAGCATCATATCCTTCACCTTCATCAGGCGGGTGGTGGTGCTGCGCTCGTTCTCATCCAGCTTCATGGTGATATATTTGATGGTTTCTTCATACTGCGGGATCATCACATGCTCCAGCGCGTTGACGCGGCGGCGCGTTTTTTCGATTTCCGCCGCCATAAGCTGGCAGGATTTTTCCAGCTCCGCCAGCCGCAGCAGATCGGGCAGGATATCGGATAGGCTGCCGACCGCTTCGTCGAGGTCGGCGGAGGTAAAGGCGAAGCCGTAGGAATAAATATCGTTGGCGTCCGCCGTTTTGAATTTGGCGTCATACTGCGGGATGAGCACGCTCATCACGTTTTTCTGCGTGATCTCAAGGCTCATTTCCTGCGTGGGCATCATCAGCGCCACGTCGAGCGCGGCTTCATCCATCACGGAACGGGCCACCGCCATGTGGGTGTTCGCCGCGTGGATATCCGCCTCGACTTTTACGCGCAACGCTTTATTTTCACGAACAAGCTCCATGAAACGACGCATGAGCTCGTCGCGCTTGTCTTTGAGCAGCTTGTGCCCGCGGCGCGCCGTGACCAGTTTTCGTTTGAGGTTGGTCAACTCCATGCGGGTGGGGTTGACGTTGAGAACAGCCATGTGCGGCTCCCCTTTCGTCAGAATTTGCCGTAATACTGATCGAGCAATTCGTCGCTGATGCGCTTGAGCTCGCTGCGCGGCAGGATACCGAGCAGCTTCCAGCCGATGTTCAGCGTTTCTTCAATGGATCGGTCGGAATCAAAGCCCTGCGAAACGTATTCTTTTTCAAACGCGTCGGCAAATTTCGCGTAAAGCTTGTCGATGTCGGTCAGCGCCGCCT
The DNA here is from genome assembly GCA_946405475.1 of uncultured Clostridia bacterium. Classification (GTDB taxonomy): domain Bacteria; phylum Bacillota; class Clostridia; order Oscillospirales; family Acutalibacteraceae; genus UBA8612. Next base: position 4,318 of record CAMJHI010000151.1, on the reverse strand, counting down.
CGCCCAGAATGGTCATCAGCTCTTTGGCGTCCTTGCCGCGGGCGTAGGCCGAGAACAGCTGGTTCATGGTGTTGGAATGATCCTTGCGGGTCTTGCCCTCGCCGATGCCCTTATCTTTCAGACGGGACAGCGACGGCAGCACGTCGATGGGCGGGTTGACGCCCTTGCGGTAAAGCTCACGGTTGAGGATGATCTGCCCCTCGGTGATGTAGCCGGTGAGGTCGGGGATGGGGTGGGTCTTGTCGTCTTCGGGCATGGACAGGATCGGGATCATGGTGATGGAGCCTTCCTTGCCTTTCTGGCGGCCAGCGCGCTCATAGATCGACGCCAGGTCGGTGTACATGTAGCCGGGATAGCCGCGACGGCCGGGCACCTCTTTACGAGCGGCCGAGACCTCACGCAGCGCGTCGGCATAGTTGGTGATGTCGGTGAGGATGACCAGCACGTGCATCCCCTTTTCAAACGCCAGATACTCGGCGGCGGTCAGCGCCATTTTGGGCGTTGCGATACGCTCGATGGCCGGGTCGTTGGCCAGGTTGGAGAACATGACGGTGCGTTCCAGCGCGCCGGTGGCGCGGAAGGATTCGACGAAGAAGTTGGATTCTTCAAACGTGATGCCCATGGCGGCGAACACCACGGCGAACTGTTCGTTTTTGCCCAAAACCTTGGCGTGCTTGGCGATCTGCGCGGCCAGATTGGCGTGCGGCAGACCGGAGGCGGAGAAGATGGGCAGCTTCTGCCCGCGCACGAGGGTGTTCAGCCCGTCGATGGCGGAAACGCCGGTCTGGATGAATTCCTGCGGGTAGCTGCGCGCCGCCGGATTCATCGGCAGGCCGTTGACGTCCATGCGCTTTTCGGGGATGATCTCGCAGCCGCCGTCGATCGGACGGCCAAGGCCGTCGAACACGCGGCCGAGCATATCCATGGAAACGCCCAGCTCCATCTGACGGCCGAGGAAGCGCACCTTGCTTTCGGCCAGATTGATGCCGGTGGCGCTTTCAAACAACTGCACCAGCGCGTTCGTGCCGTTCACTTCCAGCACGCGGCAGCGGCGCTTTTCGCCGTTGGCCAGCTCAATCTCGCCCAGCTCGTTATATTTGACGCGGTCAACCTCTTTGACCAGCATCAGAGGACCTGCCACCTCTTGAATGGTTCTGTATTCTTTCGGCATCAGTCTTCCTCCTTCACAGACGCTTCCTTGAGTTCGGCGTCTAATTTTGCTTCGATCGTTTCAAATTCGTCGATCACGCCGGTCTCTTCCACATATTTGAAGCGGCCGATGGCTTCACGCACGGGCATTTTGACGATCCGTTCGATATCGGCGCCGCCGTTGAGGGCTTCAAGCGCCTTATCATAGAAATCAATGACCAGCTTCATCATGCAGTGCTGCTTTTTCAGCGAGGTATAGGTGTCGACCTCGTGGAAGGCAAGCTGATGCAGGAAGTCTTCACGAATGGAGCGCGCCGCTTCCATCTTGAGGCGGTCGGGCGCAGAGAGCGCGTCCATACCGACGAGCTTGACGATCTCGTCCAGCGCCGCTTCGTCGGACAGCAGGCTCATCATGCGACTGCGCAGCTCGGTCCAGTCGCGGGCAACATGCTCGTTGAACCACGGGCCGAGGGAATCGGCATAAAGCGAATAACTGGTCAGCCAGTTGATGGCGGGGAAATGGCGCTTGTAAGCCAGCGCAGAATCCAGCCCCCAGAACACCTTGACGATACGCAGCGTGGCCTGAGAGACCGGCTCGGAAATATCGCCGCCCGGAGGCGACACGGCGCCGATGACGGACAGCGCGCCCTCGCGCTTGTCGGAACCGAGGGAAACGACGCGGCCGGCGCGCTCATAGAACTGCGCCAGACGGCTGCCCAGATAAGCCGGGTAGCCTTCCTCACCGGGCATTTCTTCGAGGCGGCCGGACATTTCGCGCAGCGCCTCCGCCCAGCGGGAGGTGGAATCCGCCATGAGGGCGACGGAATAGCCCATATCGCGGAAGTATTCGGCAATGGTGATGCCGGTGTAGATCGAGGCTTCACGCGCCGCCACGGGCATATCGGAGGTGTTGGCGATGAGCACCGTGCGTTCCATGAGGGATTTGCCCGTGTGCGGGTCGATCAGCTCGGGGAACTCGTTGAGCACGTCGGTCATTTCGTTGCCGCGTTCGCCGCAGCCGATGTAAACGACGATATCAGCCTCCGCCCATTTGGCGAGCTGGTGCTGGGTCACGGTTTTGCCGCTGCCGAACGGCCCGGGGATGGCGGCGACGCCGCCCTTGGCAATGGGGAACAACGCGTCGACCACGCGCTGACCGGTGATCAGCGGCATGTCGGGCGAAAGCTTTCTGGCATAGGGGCGGCCCTTACGGACCGGCCAGCGCTGCATGAGCGTGAGCGGGATCTTGTTGCCGTTGGATACCACGGTGCACACGGTTTCTTCCACCGTGAATTCCCCGCGGAAAACCGTGTCGACCGTGCCGCGCACGTCGGGCGGCACCATGATTTTGTGCACCACCACGTCGGTTTCCTGCACCGTGCCGATCACGTCGCCGCCCGTGACGGTGTCGCCGGCTTTGACGCAGGGCTCGAACGCCCACTTCTTTTCACGGGAAAGCGACGGCACCTCGATACCGCGCTTGAGGCTGTTGCCGGTCAGCCGCATGATCTCTTCGAGCGGACGCTGAATGCCGTCGAAAATGCTGCTGATCAGGCCGGGGCCCAGTTCCACGCTCAGCGGCACGCCGGTGGATTCCACCGGTTCGCCCGTGCCGAGGCCGGAGGTTTCTTCGTAAACCTGAATGGAGGCGCGGTCGCCGTGCATTTCGATGATCTCGCCGATCAGACGATCATCGCTGACACGAACCACGTCGAACATATTCGCGTCACGCATGCCGCTCGCCACGACGAGCGGACCGGAAATTTTGGTAATCGTTCCTTTGCTCATTTCAACAATCACGTTCCTTTCTGCAAACGGTCATTTCAGGATGTCCGAGCCGACCGCCTGCTCCACCGTTTTGCTCACGACCGCCATACCGATGCCCGTGTTCCCCTTCACGCCGGGGATGGGCACGACCGCCGGGATCGGCTGGCTGTGATACCGCTCGATCTGCTGCGGGATCTGCGAAGCGAGCGCTTCGGTGATATAAATTACCGCGTAATCCTCCTGAGCGAGGTGGCGCAGTGTGTTCGCCGCCTCATGGGGATCGACGCAAGGGAAAATCTGAAGCCCGAGTGAGGCAAAGCCGTAAATGCTGTCGGCGTCGCCGATGACTGCCACTTTATACATACAGGTTCCTCACTCTCCGTTCGATTTCCTCCTGCGGCAGCCGGTTGAGCTTGCCGCTGAGGATGATGCGCACGTTTTTGACCTGAGATTCGCAGGCCAGATAATAAGCCGCCACGGGCTCGACCCCGAAGGCGCTGTGCTTGGCCTGAATATAAATGGCCAGCAGAGCGTCGTCGCACGCTTTTTCAAAGCCGACCGAATCGCCCGCCAGCAGGCTTTTGGCCAGCTGCGGGTAACCGGCAGCTTCCAGCAGCGGCGCCAGCTCTTCCGCGCCGCTTCCGGCGGCGGCAATCAGTGCCGCTTTGTCAAGCTTGCCGCTGCCGCTGAGCGCCTGCTCAGCGAACGCTTCATCCTTGCCGGTTTTGAAGCAGCGGTAGGCCGTTTTCACGTCGGCACAATCAGCCAGCGTCTGCGCGAGCGTGAGCAGCATGGCGCTGCCGCTCTTTTTCGCCATGTCGACGGCGGTGCGCAGCGCGGCGCAGTCAAGCACGCAGTCGGCGCGCTGACCGTTGCCGGTCTGCACCAGCATATCATAGGCTTCCTGCGCGCTGTCCCGCAAAAAAGCGGGAAGCTGATCGAACCGATGGGTCTCAACGGCGGTGAGCAGCGTTTCACAATCGGCCACGCAGGGATGCAGCACGTATTTTTTGGCGTCGCCGCCCGTGAATTTGCATTTGAGCGCCGCCTTGAGGTTGTGGAAATCGTTGAACACGATCACGCTGTTGAGGATCGAAACGTCCTCCAAAGAGCTTTCGATCAGCGCCCACGCCTCCTCGCGCTTGCGGGCAAAGGCGGCGGCGTTGCTGTCGCTTTTTTCGTCGAGCTCCCAACCCTTGTCGTTGAGGAACGCGACGGCGCCCGCATGATCGGGCGACAAAATGAGCTGCTCAAAATCCGCCGAAGTGAGAAGATTCAGCTCATTGCAGCGGATGCGCGCCACCGCATAAGCAAAATGTAACTCGTTCATTCCAGTACCTGCCGCGCGGCCGAGAAAAGCCGCGCCGCGTCCTTTCGTTTAATCTTCTGCTTCAAACAGCAG
>CAMJHI010000150.1 GCA_946405475.1 uncultured Clostridia bacterium | reverse complement strand
TGCTGTACGTGAGCCACAACATGGCGACCATCCGCCAGCTTTGCAGCCGCACCATTTTTCTTGAAAAAGGGCAGGTCAGCTTCATCGGCAGCGTCGACGAAGGCATCGACCACTATCTGTCCAACGGCGGCGAACATTTGCTGGTGAAAGACATTTCCACCCATCAGGAGCACACCTGGACCACCAACGAAGCCCGCATCAACAAGCTGGAAATGCTCGACACCACCGACTGCGTCTACGCCTATGACGAGCCCATCAAGTTCCGCACAACGGTCTATGCGCGCAATGACATCGAAAAAGTGACCATGCGCGTCGACGTGACGGACCGCAACCATGATTACGTGGGTATGAGCTTTTCCAAGCCGATCGGCGACCTGAAAAAAGGCTGCACCTATGAAATCGATTTTGCTCTGGCGGATCACCGCTTGGCGCCGGATTCTTACACGGCGACGCTGACCCTTTCCACCGGCAACAACTTCGGCACCTATTCCAGCATTGACGCCGTGTACCGCGTGATGCCGTTTGAAGTGCTGGGCATGGAATACAACGGCCTGCGCGAAACCTGGCAGCAGGGCTGGGGTCACGTGCACTTTCCGCCGGTCGAAACGACCTCATTCAGACAGATTTGACAGGAAGGAGTAAAATATATGGAATCCAAAGAACTGCTTGAAAACATCGTCAGGATCCTTGACGAAAAAAAGGCGACCGATATCGTCGCCATTGAAACCGCCGACGTGACCATCATGTCCGACTTCTTCATCATCGCCTCCGCCACCTCGAGCACCCACGTGCGCTCGCTGGCCGACGACGTGGAGGACGGCATGGAAAAGCTGGGCGTGCGGCCGGATCACATTGAAGGCAAGGCCACCGGCTGGATCTTGCTGGATTATTCCTCCGTGGTGGTTCACGTGTTTCAGAACGACACCCGCGAATATTACAATCTGGAGCGCCTGTGGGCGGATGCGCCGCGTGTGGATCTGACCCATTTGCTCAATGACTAATGAGAAAGGAAAGACGCTGCCCCGCGCGGCGTCGACGGATGATTGATATGGCTTCCTCTTACGATTTTCACGCGATCGAGAAAAAATGGCAGGACAAATGGGAAGAAACCGGCGTGTTCCATGCCAAGCAGGATTTTACGCTGCCCAAATATTACTGCCTCGTCGAATTCCCCTACCCCTCCGGTCAGGGGCTTCACGTCGGCCATCCCCGCTCCTACACGGCGCTGGACATCATCGCCCGCAAAAAGCGCTTAGAGGGCTACAACGTGCTCTACCCCATGGGGTGGGACGCGTTCGGCCTGCCGACGGAAAACTATGCCATCAAAAACCACATCCACCCCGAGATCGTCACGCGTGACAACGTGGCGCACTTCAAGCAGCAGCTGCAAAGCCTCGGCTTTTCGTTCGACTGGAGCCGCGAGATCAACACCACCGACCCGAGCTATTATAAGTGGACGCAGTGGATCTTCCTGCAGCTGTTCAAAAAGGGCCTTGCTTACAAAAAAGAAATGGCGGTCAACTGGTGCACCTCGTGCAAATGCGTGCTGGCCAACGAGGAGGTCGTCGGCGGCGTGTGCGAGCGCTGCGGCAGCGAAGTGATCCGCAAGGTCAAGAGCCAGTGGATGCTGAAGATCACGGAATATGCCCAGCGGCTGGTCGACGACCTTGATTCGCTCAACTTCATTGAGCGCGTCAAGCTGCAGCAGCGCAACTGGATCGGTCGTTCCACGGGCGCCGAGGTCGATTTCACCTCCACCTGCGGCGATAAGATCACCGTTTACACCACCCGCCCCGACACGCTCTTCGGCGCGACCTACATGGTCTTTGCGCCCGAGCACCCTTATGTGGAACAGTGGATCAAGGAAGGCAAGCTCACCAACGTGGATGAGATCCGCGCTTATCAGGAAGCCAGCGCCAGAAAATCCGATTTTGAGCGCAGCGAGGTCAACAAAGACAAAACCGGCGTAAGGCTGCAGGGCGTGGCCGCGATCAACCCGGTGAACAACGCCGAGATCCCGATCTTCATTTCCGATTACGTGCTGGTGTCTTACGGCACGGGCGCCATCATGGCGGTGCCGGCGCACGACACGCGCGACTGGGAATTTGCCAACGCCTTCGGGCTGCCGAAGATCGAAGTGGTGCAGGGCGGCGACATTGAAAAAGAAGCATTCACCGACTGCGCCACGGGCGTGATGGTCAATTCCGGCTTCCTCACCGGGCTTTCGGTGGAAGAAGCCAAGGTAAAGATCACCGAATGGCTCACCGAGCAGGGCAAGGGGCACCAGAAGGTCAACTTCAAGCTGCGCGACTGGGTCTTCTCCCGCCAGCGCTACTGGGGCGAACCGATCCCGCTGGTCTACTGCGAGAAATGCGGCTGGGTGCCGCTGGATGAAAGCGAGTTGCCGCTGCGCCTGCCGGAGGTCGACAGTTACGAGCCGACCGACGACGGCGAATCCCCGCTGGCAAAAATGACCGACTGGGTCAACACCACCTGCCCGCACTGCGGCGGCAAAGCCAAGCGCGAAACCGACACCATGCCGCAGTGGGCCGGTTCAAGCTGGTATTTCCTGCGCTATTGCGACCCGCACAACGACGAAGCGCTCGCCTCGAAGGAAGCGCTCGCCTATTGGACGCCGGTCGACTGGTACAACGGCGGCATGGAGCACACCACGCTCCACCTGCTTTACAGCCGCTTCTGGCATAAATTCCTTTATGATATCGGCGTTGTGCCGACGGCGGAGCCCTATCAGAAGCGCACCAGCCACGGCATGATCCTGGGCGAAAACGGCGAAAAAATGTCGAAATCCCGCGGCAACGTCGTCAACCCGGACGAGATCGTGAATGAGTTCGGCGCCGACACCATGCGCCTGTATGAAATGTTCATCGGCGACTTTGAAAAGGCCGCCCCGTGGAATTCCGCGAGCATCAAGGGCTGCAAGCGCTTCCTTGACCGCGCCTGGGGGCTGCAGGATCTGCTGACCGACGGCGACGCTTACCGCCCCGAAACCGACAGCCTGATGCACAAGACCATCAAGAAGGTCACGGGCGATATCGACGCGCTCAAGGCCAACACCGCCATTGCCGCGATGATGTCCCTGCTCAACAAATTCTATGAGCTGGGCAGCGTGAACAAAGCGGAGCTAAAGACGTTCCTGCTGCTGCTCAATCCGTTTGCACCGCACCTGACCGAAGAAATGTGGTGCGTGCTCGGCTTCGGCGGCACGGTGACTGACCAGAAGTGGCCGACCTATGACGAAGCCAAGTGCCGTGACGATGAGATCGAGATCGTGATCCAGATCAACGGCAAAATCCGCGCGAAGCTGACCGTGGCGGCCGATATCGAAGCGGCCGACGCCATTGCGCTGGCCAAACAAAACGAACGCATCGCCGCCGACATCGCCGGCAAAACGATCGTGAAAGAGCTCTATGTCAAGGGTAAACTGGTCAACATCGTGGCAAAATAATAAAACGAAATCAAAGAAAAAGAAGGGTTTATTTTGGGTTGTAACGGCAACTGCTCAAGCTGCTCCGAAAACTGCTCGAGCAAAGAAAAACAGGATTTGAAATTGGCTGCCAATGAATACAGCAGCATCCGCCGGGTGATCGGCGTGGTCAGCGGCAAGGGCGGCGTGGGCAAAAGCCTCGTCACGTCCCTGCTCGCCAGCGCGTTTCAAGCCAGCGGCAAACAGACCGCCGTGCTCGACGCGGACGTGACCGGTCCCTCCATCCCCAAGGCGTTCGGCGTGAAAGCCGCCATCGAACAAAGCGCCATGGGGCTGATCCCCGCCGAAAGCAAAACCGGCATTCGCATCATGTCCGTCAATCTCCTGCTGGAAACCGAGGACACGCCCGTTGTGTGGCGCGGCCCCGTCATTTCCGGCGTGATCCAGCAGTTCTGGAACGAGGTCGCGTGGGGCGACGTGGATTATATGTTTGTCGACATGCCCCCCGGCACCGGCGACGTGCCGCTGACCGTGTTCCAAAGCCTGCCGGTCGACGGCATCGTGGTGGTGACCACCCCGCAGGATCTGGTGACCATGATCGTCAAAAAGGCCGCCAACATGGCCAAAATGATGAACATCCCCGTCATCGGTCTGATCGAAAACATGAGTTACTTTGAATGCCCGGATTGCGGCAAAAAGCACGCGGTATTCGGCGAAAGCAAGCTGGACGAGGTCGCCGCCGGGCTGGGGCTTCCCGTTCTGGCGCGGCTGCCGATCGACCCCAAAAACGCGGAACTGGTCGATCAGGGCGCAGTGGAGCTGGTCGGCGACAGCGCGATCAAACCGGCTGTGGACGGCATTGAACGCTATTTTGAAACCAAATAAAGAAGGCGCGCGAACAGCGCGGCAAACCATGACTCTTCTGCGGTAACGCGGCAAGAGTCATGATATTTATGGGGAACCCCAAAAAAGAGGAGTGGATCACCATGCCATTTTATTTCATATTTGCTGTTATTGCCGTTGTGATTTCCGTGTTCGTCATTCGAACCGCCAAACGGAACAAAGAAATCAATCAGAACGGGATCGAAACCTTTGCCGTTGTGACGCGTGTGAAAAAGAACGAATCGGTCGATTCCGACGGCTTCGTCAGCGTTTCGACCCTTTTCTACGTCACCTATCAGACGCAGGACGGGCAAACGGTGGAAGCACAGCTTGCCAGCGGCAAGAGCATCGACAACCGCATCGGACGCGCCTGGGATGACGACCTGCACGAAGGCAGCCGCGTGCGCATCAAATATCTGCCCGCCAAGCCGAACTACGTGATCCGGCTTTCGGAGGATTGATTTTCATATTTGAAACAGACAGGCTGGTGTGTATGAAAAAAATCAGATTCGGCATCGTCGGCACGGGCACCATCGCCCACCGTTTTGCCAACGCCATTCAAAACACACAGGGCGCGGAGCTTGCGGCCGTTGCCTCCCGCACCGAAGAAGGGGCCAACGCTTTTGCGCAAGAATTCAACGTCCCCTTCCGCTTTGTCGGCTACGACGTGATGGCACAGTCGGACTGCATCGACGCCGCCTACATCGCCGTGCCGCACAGCGGGCACATCGGCTGCTCAATGCTGATGATGGAACACGGCAAGCACGTGCTGTGTGAAAAACCGATGGCGGTCAACGCGCGGGAAGCCAAAGCGATGTTCGCCTGCGCCAGGCAGAACAACGTGCTGCTCATGGAGGCCATGTGGGCGCGGCTGGTACCGGGCACGCGGAAGATGCTGGAGCTTGTTGCGAGCGGCGCGCTGGGCGACATTCTGGGCGTGGAAGGCAAATTCTGTTACCGCATGGATGAGGACGAGCTGGGGCACCACGTTTTCAAAAACGAAAACGGCGGCGGCGCCCTGCTCGACGTCGGCTGCTACGGGCTGAATTTTGCCAGCTGGTATTTGGGCGACGCCGTCGAACACGTCAGCGCCGAAGCGAATTTTTTCCGGCAGACCGATTGCCACACCTGCGTGCTGCTCAAATACAAAAACGGCGCCATCGCCGACCTGTCCGCCGCGACGCTGCTCAGAAAGCCCAACGAGGGGTATGTTTACGGCACGAAGGGCTACGCCCGCCTTGAACGCTTCTATGCGCCGCAGGAGATCGTGCTGAACATCAATGACGAGGGCGAAACGCGCATCGCCGTGCCCTATGCCGGCAACGGCTTTGAGGAGCAGATCGAGCATTTCTGCGCCTGCGTCACACAGGGGCTGACCGAAAGCCCCATCGTCACGCACGAACACACCCTGAACATGATTACGCTGGCCGATCGGATCCGGGAGATCCTTTCTCTGAAATATCCGCAGGACGCGGAATAAACGGCAAAAGAACAAGCTGCCAAAGCGCCGGACATACAAACCGTATGCCCGGCGCCTTGTTGCAGAAAAAAATGCGCCGAAGGTGCGGGCACCTTCGGCACATGGGGTCAATGCTTCGTTGAATTATTCGTTGATCGCGGTAACAACACCGGAACCGACCGTACGGCCGCCTTCGCGGATAGCGAAACGAAGACCTTCTTCGATGGCGATCGGGGTGATCAGTTCAACGTTCATCACGACGTTGTCGCCGGGCATGCACATTTCAGTGCCTTCGGGAAGGTTGATAACGCCGGTAACGTCGGT
>CAMJHI010000149.1 GCA_946405475.1 uncultured Clostridia bacterium | reverse complement strand
TCCGCGACGATCTCGTGATCGAATGCTGCAACAAATACGGCATGACCATGGCGTTCACGCATATGAGACTTTTCCATCATTGATGTGGTAAACCACGATCCGATCGGCGCACCCATCCCGGCGGAGCTTTTTCCGTTATCTTTTGCGAAAATACTCGTTAATACATCCAGTATTGCCTGCGTTTTTCGCTTCACCTAACGAAAAAATCTTTCGCCGGTCTGCACACGCCGATCAAATCGGCGCTTGCCGAAAACAAACCCCTCAAAATACTGACAAAGGTGCCTAATCCTTATGAAGATATTAGTCGTCGGCGGTGGCGGGCGCGAGCACGCCATCATCAAAAAACTCAAAGAAAACAAAGCCGTTGAAACGATCTTTGCGCTGCCCGGCAACGGCGGCATCGCCCGGGACGCGGTGTGCGTGAACGTCGGCGCGACCGATCTGGACGGCATCACGGCCTTTGCCGTTGAAAACAACATCGACTACGCCGTCGTCGCGCCGGACGATCCGCTGGTGCTCGGCTGCGTGGACAGGCTTGAAGAAAAGGGCATTCCCTGCTTCGGCCCGCGCGCCAACGCCGCCATCATCGAGGGCAGCAAGGCTTTTTCCAAAGACCTGATGAAAAAGTACGGCATCCCCACGGCGCAATATGAAATCTTCACCGACCTCGACGCAGCGCTGGCTTACCTCAAAACCGCGCCCATCCCCACGGTCATCAAGGCCGACGGTCTGGCGCTGGGCAAGGGCGTCATCATCGCCCAGACCCGGGAAGAAGCCGAGCAGGCCGTGTGCGAAATGATGCAGAACAAAAAGTTCGGCAAGAGCGGTGAAACGGTCGTGATCGAAGAATTTCTGACCGGCCCGGAGGTGTCCGTCCTCAGCTTTACCGACGGGGAGACCGTCGTGCCCATGGTGTCCTCCATGGATCACAAGCGCGCCATGGACGGCGACAAAGGGCTGAACACGGGCGGCATGGGCACCGTGGCGCCCAACCCCTATTACACGAAAGAGATCGCTGAAACCTGCATGCAGACCATCTTCCTGCCCACCATCCGCGCCATGAAGGCCGAGGGCAGGACCTTCAAGGGCTGCCTGTATTTCGGGCTGATGCTCACGCCCGACGGCCCGAAGGTCATTGAATACAACTGCCGCTTCGGCGACCCGGAAACGCAGGTGGTGCTGCCGCTGCTGCAAAGCGACCTGCTCACCGTCATGCAGGCGGTCACGAACGGCACGCTCAGGGATACGCCCGTGACCTTTGCCGACGCGCACGCCTGCTGCGTCATCATGGCGTCGAGCGGCTACCCGCTCAGCTACGAAAAGGGCTATGAGATCACCATCCCCGAAGCGCTGAACGACGCCGTCTACGTGGCGGGCGCCAAGCTCGCGGACGGCAGGCTCCTCACCTCGGGCGGCCGCGTCCTCGGCGTGACGGCGGTGGAGGGCAGCCTGAAAGAGGCGGTCGCTTCCGCCTACGCCAAGGTGGAGCAGATCACCTTTGGCAACGCGTTTTACCGCCGTGACATCGGCGCGAGAGCCCTTGCGGCTGCGGAGGAATAAGCTATGGTATATCGAGTTTATGTTGAAAAAAAAGCGGAGCTGGCGCACGAAGCCAACACGCTGCTGGCCGAAGCCCGGGGTCTGCTCGGGCTGACCGCCCTGACGGGGCTGCGCGTGCTCAACCGCTACGACGCCGAAAACATCACCCCGGACTTGTTCGACTACGCCAAAAAAACGGTGTTTTCCGAGCCGCAGCTCGACGTGGTCTATGACGAATTGAAAACCGACGGTCAGCCCTGCTTCGCCGTGGAATTCCTGCCCGGTCAGTTCGACCAGCGCGCCGACTCCGCCGCGCAGTGCATCCAGATCATTTCGCAGGCCGAACGCCCGCTCATCCGCACGGCCAAGGTGTATATCCTCGAAGGCGGCGTGACACAGCAGGACGTGGAAGCTCTGAAAAAATACGTCATCAACCCCGTCGAGGCGCGCGAGGCGAGCCTTGACAAGCCCGCGACCCTCAACATTCCCTATGAGATCCCCACCGAGGTCAAAACGCTCGACGGCTTTATCGACCTTGACCGCAGGGGGCTGGAGGATTTTGTCAAAGAATACGGTCTCGCCATGGACGCGGACGACGCGGCGTTCTGCCAGAGCTATTTCCGCTCGGAGCACCGCGACCCCACCATCACCGAGATCCGCATGATTGACACCTACTGGTCGGATCATTGCCGCCACACCACGTTCTTAACGATCATCGACGACGTGACGTTTGAGGATGAGCTGCTGCAAAGCGCTTACAACGATTACCTCAACACCCGCAAGGCGCTCGGCCGCACCAAGCCGATCTGCCTGATGGATATTGCCACGCTGGCCGTGAAGGCGCTGAAAAAGCAGGGCAGGCTCGACAAGCTTGACGAAAGCGAAGAGATCAACGCCTGCACGGTCAAGATCGACGTGGAGGTCGACGGCGTGAAGGAGCCGTGGCTGCTGCTGTTCAAGAACGAGACCCACAACCATCCCACCGAGATCGAGCCCTTCGGCGGCGCGGCCACCTGCATCGGCGGCGCCATCCGCGACCCGCTCTCCGGCCGTTCCTACGTTTACGGCGCCATGCGCGTCACCGGCGCGGCCGACCCGCTCACCCCGATGGAAGACACCATCAAGGGCAAGCTCCCACAGCGCAAGATCGTCACCACCGCGGCCGCCGGTTATTCCTCTTACGGCAATCAGATCGGGCTGGCCACGGGCATTGTGGATGAGATCTATCACCCCGGCTACGCGGCCAAGCGCATGGAGATCGGCGCGGTGATCGCGGCGGCTCCGGCTGAAAACGTGCGGCGCGAGGTGCCCGCCCCCGGCGATCTGGTCATTCTGCTGGGCGGCTCCACCGGGCGCGACGGCTGCGGCGGCGCGACGGGCTCCTCCAAATCGCACACGGTCGAATCGCTTGAAACCTGCGGCGCCGAGGTGCAAAAGGGCAACGCGCCCGAGGAACGCAAGCTGCAGCGGCTGTTCCGCAACAAGCAGGCCTGCCGCATGATCAAGCGCTGCAACGATTTCGGCGCGGGCGGCGTGTCGGTGGCCATCGGCGAGCTGGCCGACGGGCTGGATATCGACCTGAACGCCGTACCCAAAAAATATGAAGGCCTCGACGGCACGGAGCTGGCCATCAGCGAAAGCCAGGAACGTATGGCCGTTGTGATCGAAGCCAAAGATAAAGACGCCTTCCTGCGTCTGGCCGAGCAGGAAAACCTGCAGGCGTGCCCCGTGGCGGTCGTGCAGGCCGAGCCGCGGCTGGTCATGCGCTGGAACGGCAAAACCATCGTGAACGTCAGCCGTGAATTTCTCAGCTCCAACGGCGCGGAAAAGCACGTCAACGTCACCCCCGCCGCCGGTCGACCCGCGGCCAAACCCGTTCCCGCCTCGTTTGCCGACGGCATGAAGGCGGTCGCGGCCGATCTGAACACCTGCTCCAAGCGCGGGCTGTCCGAGCGGTTCGATTCCACCATCGGCGCGGGCACGGTGCTCATGCCCTTCGGCGGCAAATATCAGCTCACGCCCATTCAGAGCATGGTGCAGAAAATTTCCGTTGAGAAAAAGCACACGCAGGATTGCTCGCTCATGGCGTTCGGCTACAACCCGTTCATCACCGAGCAGAGCCCGTACCACGGCGCTTATCTGGCGGTGGTGGAATCGGTCAGCAAGCTGATCGCAACGGGCGCTGAATTCAAAGACGTTTACCTGACCTTCCAGGAATACTTTGAGCGCCTTGGCAAGGACGGCAAACGCTGGGGCAAGCCGCTGGCGGCGCTGCTGGGCGCGTTCAAAGCGCAGATGAACCTTGGCATCGGCGCCATCGGCGGCAAGGATTCCATGAGCGGCTCGTTTGAAAACCTCGACGTGCCGCCCACGCTGGTCTCCTTCGCCGTGACCACGGCCAAAACGGACGATATCGTGTCGCCCGAATACAAAAAGGCGGGCAGCAGGCTCGTGCTGCTGGCGCCTCAAACGGATGAAAACGGCCTGCCGGAAACGGCGTCGCTGTTAAAGAATTTTGAAACGGTCCACGCCCTGCTCAACAGCGGCAAGGCGCTGAGCTGCTACACGCCCGGCATGGGCGGCGTGGCCGAAGCGGTGATGAAGGCCGCGTTCGGCAACGGCTTCGGCTTCGCGTTCGACGGCGCGCTTTCGCTCGATCAGCTCTTCGGCTATGCCTACGGCGCGTTCCTGCTTGAAACCGACGAACCGGTCGAGGGCGCGGTCACGATCGGCACGGTCACGGCGGACGGGCGGTTCACTTACGGCGGCGAAGCGATCGCCGCGGCCGAGCTGCTCGGGCTGTATGAGGACAAGCTCGAAAGCGTTTACGCCTGCAACATCAAAAACGACGGCACGAAGGCGGAAAATTTCTCCTTCTCCGCGACCGAGCGCAGGGCGCCCGCGGTGCTCACCGCCAAGCCCAAGGTGCTCATCCCGGCGTTCCCCGGCACCAACTGCGAATTCGACAGCGCCAAGGCGATGGCCGACGCGGGGGCTGAGCCTGAGATCCTCGTGCTCAACAACCTCACCGCTGCCGGCATCGGCCGCAGCGTGGAGCGGTTTGCCGACAAGCTGAAGACCGCGCAGATGATCTTCATCCCCGGCGGCTTTTCCGGCGGCGACGAGCCCGACGGCAGCGGCAAATTCATCACCGCCTTCTTCCGCAACGCCCAGATCAAAGACGGCGTGACCGACCTGCTCGACAACCGCGACGGCCTCATGTGCGGTATCTGCAACGGCTTCCAGGCTTTGATCAAGCTGGGGCTTGTGCCGTTCGGCAGGATCATCGACACCGACGAGACCTGCCCGACCCTCACCTTCAACACCATCGGCCGCCACCAGTCGCGCATCGTGCGCACGCGCATCAGCTCCAACAAATCCCCGTGGCTGAGCCTGATGAACGTGGGCGACATCGTCAGCGTGCCGATCTCCCACGGCGAAGGGCGCTTCCTCGCCAGCGAAGAAACGATCCGCGCGCTTGCGGCCAACGGCCAGATCGCCACGCAGTACGTCGACCTTGACGGCAACGCCACCTGCGACGTGCACTTCAACCCGAACGATTCCATGTACGCCATCGAGGGCATCACCTCGCCGGACGGCCGCGTGTTCGGCAAAATGGGTCACAGCGAGCGCGTCGGCGCGGGACTTTACAAAAACGTGCCGGGCGACTATGACATTCGTATGTTTGAAGCAGCAGTGAAATATTTCAAAGGATAAAGGAGAGGAACAATTATGGCTTACAAAACCGACATTGAGATCGCGCAGAGCTGCGAGATGAAACCCATCACCGAGATCGCGAAGATCGCGGGCGTTGACGAAAAATACATCGAGCAGTACGGCCGCTACAAGGCGAAGGTCGATCTGTCCCTGCTCAAGGATTCCGAGCGCGAAAACGGCAAGCTGATCCTCGTCACCGCCATCACGCCCACCCCCGCGGGCGAGGGCAAAACCACCACCACCATCGGTCTGGCCGACGGCCTCAAGCGCATCGGCAAAAACGTGACCGTTGCGCTGCGTGAACCGTCGCTGGGCCCGGTGTTCGGCATCAAGGGCGGCGCCGCCGGCGGCGGCTATGCGCAGGTGGTTCCCATGGAAGACATCAACCTGCATTTCACCGGCGATTTCCACGCCATCGGCGCGGCGAACAACCTGCTTGCCGCCATGCTGGACAACCACATCCAGCAGGGCAACGCGCTGGGCATCGACGTGCGCAAGATCACGTGGAAGCGCTGCGTCGACATGAACGACCGTCAGCTCCGCTTCGTGGTCGACGGTCTGGGCGGCAAGGCCAACGGCGTGCCGCGTGAAGACGGGTTCGACATCACTGTCGCGTCCGAGATCATGGCGGTGCTGTGCCTGTCCTCCTCCATCACCGACTTAAAAGAGCGTCTGTCCCGCATCGTGGTGGGCTACACGTTCAGCGACGAGCCCGTCACCGCCGGTCAGCTCAACGCCGCCGGCGCCATGGCCGCGCTGCTCAAGGACGCGCTCAAGCCCAATCTGGTGCAGACCCTCGAGGGCACGCCCGCGTTCGTGCACGGCGGCCCGTTCGCCAACATCGCCCACGGCTGCAACAGCGTCACCGCCACCAAGCTTGCGCTGAAAATGGGCGATTAC